>CALAFS010000149.1 GCA_937892405.1 uncultured Clostridia bacterium | reverse complement strand
CCTGCACCTCTCCGAGTCCGAGTCCGCGGGCGATCGCCGTCGCGGAAACGCGGCGCGTCCCTCTCGGCAATCCTTCGAGATAGCGCAGATATTCGGGCAGTCTGCCCATGGTAGCCCGTGAGATACCTTCCGGTCGCATGCGACGCCCTCCTTTTTCTTCGCTTTTCTGTCGTCGTTTATAGTATAACAGATTCCGACGGATTTTGCAATAGTGATTTTTGCATATCGGTATTGTATGTATCGATATAACATATCCCGATTGCAGAAAGGTGCAGAAATGCCCGTCACGGCACGGGGCACGAAACGGGCATTTTTTCTATTGTCAGGCGATGTCGAACAGCGCCTTCAGCTTGGCGATGGTATCAGCGTCGGCGTCCTCGGGCGTCAGCTTGTCGATCGCGCTCTCCACCTTGGCTTTATCGCTCTCGGCGAGGTTGATCGCCTCGTTTTGCGAGGTGAGGATCGGCAAAATGATGTCGCTCTTCGCAAGGTGCTTCATCATCTGGTCAATATCCGGCTCCTTCGTCTCGTCCTGCAGGGCGAGCATGTCGCCAATCAGATCCGCCTCGTTGGCGAAATCAATCGCGGAAATATCGAAGTTATCGAGGTCGATCGGGAAGTTCTCCTTCTCTTCTTCGGGAATGACCGAGTCTGCCAGCGTACGGATCAGATCATTGATGGCTTCGAGCGTTTCGGGATCGGCGTCGTTCTTGATCGTCTCGATGTTGCGGAGCATGGTCTGGATCTCTCCGACATTCTCCTCCGTCAGCTCGCCCTCGAAGTTGATCTCCGACATCTTCGTCACCTCGCCGGCGATCGCGGCGCTCGTGACGATGGCGTCGATCTGCGTATTGAGTTTCACTTCTTTTCCGTCCGCGTCCTTGGTGGTGGCGAGGAGATTATAGTAGAAGGCTCCGACCGTCCGATAGAGGGAGAGTATGGGCTCCTCTTTCAGTGCATCGAAATCCACCTGCGAAGCGACTTCCTCGGGCAGGGTGTCGGTGACCTTCTGTCCGTCGACCTCGACATCCGAGAGCTTCAGAATCGTGTCGGTGAGTCCGAGCATGGGTACCTCAAGAATATAGAAGACAAGCAAACCGGCGAGAAGCCCGGTGAGCATACCGCCGAGACGGCGGGTCGCTTCGCTCTTGTCCCGCTTCACAAAAATCTTGCAGATCGGGAAGACGATCAGCCACGAGAGGAACTGAAGGACAAGGAAAAGCAAAATGTAAACGACGATCCCGACGATGATATTGATGATCGGGACAATCTTATCGGCGAGTCCCGCCATCTCCTCGGGAAGTCCGGAGACGAGCATCTCCTCAAAGGTCTGTCCGTCCATGTCGATCTGCCAGAGGGCGCCGATAACGACATCGCGGAGGAAGAAGGCGCCGACCGCGCAAAGCAGGAGCAGGACGATGCGGAGCACCGAGCGCTTGACGCCGCGGTGAAGTCCGAACAGAAGACCGAACAAAAGGCAGATGCCGAGTCCGATCAGGGCGGAGGATGTAAGTGTCATACGGGTAAGATTCTCCTTTTATGATAGATAAATTTCCGAAGGCGGTGCGTTTTTCCGCTCTTCTTAATTCATCATACCACAGAATTCACAAAAAAGCAACATTTATTTTCTGTTTATCCAACATTTTTTGAATTTTTACCCACGGGAAGGTGTTTTTTCAGGAATTCTGCCGCGTTTTCCCCGAGGAGGCGATCTGCGGTGCGGGCGGAGTAGTGGGAGAGGAGGAGATCCGCGACGCGGTCGTGGATACTCTCAGAGAAGGAAAAACCCGCGGGATAGACGCCCGAGGTGCCGTCGATGTCAAAGCCGAGGGCGAGCACCCCCTCCCCCACGAGAGAAAGCCCGTAATCGACATGACGAAGAAGATCGTCCGCGGTTGCGGTGGGGGCAGCGGTCAGAAAGGGCGGATAGAGATTCAACCCGATGAGTCCGCCGCGGCGCGCGATACAGGTCGCCATCTCTGCCGTGAGGTTGCGCGGATGGGGACAGAGGTCGCGAAAATCCGAATGGGTGGCGAGGAGAGGTCCCCGCGTCTCCTCCGCCGCCCGAAAGAAGGCGCGGTCGGAGACATGGGAGAGGTCGGGCAGGATCCCGAGCGATTCGCACAGGCGGAGGGCGCGGACACCCGCCGCGGAAAGCCCGGTATCGGCGTCCGTACCGCTCTCGCGGGAGGAAGCGCCGAACTCGTTTTTATCCCAGACGAGAGAGACGATCCGCACGCCGCGGGCAAACAGGAGGGGCAGCTCCTCGGGCAGAAAGCCGCCGCCCTCGACGCTGTACAGAAGCGCTCTGCTGCCCGCGCGGCAAAAATGCGAAAGCTCCTCTGCGGTGCGGACACGGAAAAACATCTCCTCCCCCGCCGTATGATCGAGCGTATCGAGCATGGCAAAGAGGCGACGGCGGCGGGTGGAAAGCGGCTCTTCCCCGCTCCCCGCAAAGGCGGCGGCAACCTGCAGGTGCGGCATACTCTGCGCGAGGTTATAGGGGGCGGAAAAGGGGAGGTTCAGAAGATAGGGGCGTGAGACGCTGTCGGCGTGCAGATCAATCACGAGGGACATGGAGATCACCTCCGGAGGAGATTTTTTCAAAAGGCTTGACAAACGGGTGAAAGTCCTGTATAATAATAAAAAACTGCGATGAGGAAGAGTAGCGGAATCCGGTGGGACACAGAGAACGGGCGGTCGGTGCAAGCCCCTCCTACGGTGCCGTGAACGCAGCCTCGGAGTTCCGCGGGAAGGTGCTTACCGTAACCGCAGGCGGATGTCCCCGTTATCGGACGGAGTTATATTGACGGTAACTCTCAGAGGATCCGCCCGCGAGGGAGGGTCAAAGCCTCGGTGGTAACACGATATTTCGTCCGGGGGTCGCGACAGGCGGCCTGCGGGCTTTTTTATTTTCTTTTTTGTGAGAGGAGAATCCGATGAATCTGAAAATTCTGAAACTGCTCGAAAAAAACGCCCGCATGAGCACGGCGGACATCGCCACGGTGACGGGACTTTCCGCAGAGGAGGTCGAGCGCGAAATCTCCGAAATGGAGGCGGCGGGCATCCTGCGCGGATACAAGGGCGTCGTCGACTGGGAAAAGGTGGAGACCGACCGCGTGAGCGCGATCATCGAGCTGAAGGTGACGCCGAAGGCGGGACTCGGCTTTGAAGAAGTCGCGGCGCGGATCGCGAAATATCCGGAGGTGGAAGCGGTCAGCCTGATGTCGGGTGCTTACGACCTGAATGTCGTGGTAAAGGGCAAAACTTTCCGTGAAGTGTCAACTTTTGTTTCCAAAGAGCTGGCTGTGATCGACTCTGTGACCTCGACGGCGACGCAGTTTGTCATGCGGCGGTACAAAGAGTTTGATGTCGAGCTCCTCCCCGAGGAAGAAGACGAGCGGGGTGCGGTGTCCTTATGATCGACTACGAACGCATGCTCTCGGGCACCGTCGTCGGGCTGAAGCCGTCGGGGATCCGCCGCTTCTTCGATGTGGCGAACACGATGGAAAATGTCATCTCCCTCGGTGTCGGCGAGCCGGACTTCCCCACGCCGTGGCAGATCCGCGCGGCGGGAATCCGCTCTCTCGAGCACGGGAGCACCCGCTATACCTCAAACCGCGGACTCCTTACCCTGCGCGAGGAAATCGCCCGTTACACTAAAAGAAAATATGCCGTCTCCTACGATCCCGACACAGAAATCCTCGTGACGGTCGGCGGGAGCGAAGCAATCGACGCCGCGATCCGCGCGATCGTAAGTCCCGGGGACGAGGTCATCATTCCCCAACCGAGCTATGTCTGCTACGATCCGATCACAAGGCTCGCGGGCGGTGTCCCGGTGATCCTCGCGACGCGGGCGGAAGACGACTTCAAGGTGACTGCCGCGGCACTGCGGGAGAAGATCACCGAAAGAACCAAGGCACTGATCCTTCCCTACCCCTCCAACCCTACGGGTGCTGTCATGGAACGGGCGGATCTCGAAGCGGTCGCAGAGGTTCTGCGGGAGATGAACATCGCGGTGATCTCGGACGAGATCTACGCGGAGCTGACCTTCTCGGACACGCCGCATGTCTCCTTCGCCTCCCTGCCCGGCATGAAAGAACGGACGGTGACGGTGGGCGGGTTCTCCAAAGCCTTCTCGATGACCGGGTGGCGCCTCGGCTACGCCTGCGCGCCGAAGCCCCTGATCGACCAGATGACGAAAATTCACCAATATGCGATCATGTGCGCCCCGACCGTGTCGCAAAGCGCGGCGATCGAGGCTCTGCGTGCCTGTGACGCGGAGGTGGAGCGCATGAAAGAAGAATATGACATCCGCCGCAGGATCATTGTCAAGGGATTTTCCGATCTCGGGCTTCCCTGCCGCATGCCGAAAGGGGCGTTCTACGCCTTCCCCGACATCCGCCCGACGGGACTTTCGAGCGAGGAGTTCTGCGAGCGACTGCTTCATGAGGAGCGGGTCGCGATCGTCCCGGGCACCGCGTTCGGTGAAGGGGGCGAGGGGTTTGTCCGCGCGTCCTACTGCTATTCCGTCCCGCATATCAAAGAGGCGCTTTCCCGTATCGGAAGGTTTCTTGAAAGGCTGAAATAAAGAAAAAGCGCGGTTTTGCAAATGTTTATTTGCAAAACCGCGCTTTTTCATTCTTCGAAATTGATTTTGTTTTCTTTGATAAATACGGGATTGAGCTTTCTTTCCAACGCGGCATCTATTTTTCCGGAGTCGCTCTTTTCATAAGTGCAGATGAGCGTGATCCCGAGTTTTTCATAGATGGGCATCTTGAATTTTTTGGTGCGGGTATATTGAATATTATTCTCGTTGTACCCCCAATGCTCAAGGTACACATGCTTTCCTTTCCCGAGATAGTTCGGCAAATAGAAATCCGGGTGCAGTACCTCATTTTCTCCCGCGCCATATGCCAGCTCTTTTTCGTATGCGTGAGAAATCCCGTTTTCAAACAGGTAATTATCAATATCTCTCTCGGATTTACTCTTTACGATATGCCCGTCTTTGCAGGTATAGCGTCCTTCGTAATCCTCGTCAAGCAACTCGACCGTCGTACAACCGGTAATCCGGAACAACAGCTCTTTATCTTTGTACTTATGATAGCAAGAGGGGCAAAACAGCAGTCCGTCCGTCGTCTTGCCGCAGGTGATACAGCGGGACTTGCTCTCCGGATTGACAGTCACAACGCCGTTTTCTTTTTTGTACGACACCGGCGGTTTTTCCTGCGGTTCCGCCTTCTCTGCCGGCTTCGTATAAACGGCGGGTTTTGCCTCCGGGGCATGCGGGGCGGAACTCTGTGCTTCTTCTGCCTTTTTCCGCTCGTTCAGCTTCGCGAGTTTTTGTTCTTTTGTATATTTGGTAAAGCACTCCCTGCAAAACGCGAATCCCGTTGTCTTCGCGCCGCAGAAAAGGCATGCCGTATAGCCTTCCGTGGGAAATTCTTCCGCACTTCCCTTTCCTGTCATGCTCTTTTGTCCGCAAGTACATTTCTCGGAAGCGTAGTGCCATTTTCCGCATTGCGGGCACTTAACGACCTTCCCCTCCGATTTCTGTCTCAGATGTTCAATGCAAAGCGGATACATACCGCTGTCTTTTCCGCAAATTTGACAAGTCTTGCTCATGCTGTCCTCTTTTATATTTTTATTAGGATAGTATAATTATACCATTTGTTTCCTTCTCTGTCAACCCATACGAGAAAAATGCCGCGCGTTTTACGGGAAAACGCGCGGCATTTTCAAATGGTTTTACGGCAATCAATATGCCTTCTTGTAGAGCTCGAGGATATCCGCCTCGGTGATCTCGCGCGGGTTGCCGCCCGTGCAGACATCGGCGAAAGCGTCCTTCGACAGCTGCTCCAGCGCGGAAGCGGGGATACCGATCTCACGCAGGGTCTGCGGGATGTGGAGGTCAAGGGACAGGCGCTTTACCGCATTGACGGCGGCGCGGGCGGCGACCTCATCGGTCATGCCGGTGGTATTGACACCCATCGCGCGGGCGATGTCACCGTACTTCTTCACAGCGGCGGGAAGGTTGTATTCCATGACGATCGGGAGAAGCAGAGCGTTCGCAACGCCGTGAGGAATATCGAATCTTGCGCCGAGGGGGTGTGCCATCGAGTGAACACAGCCGAGACCGACATTCGAGAATGCCATGCCGGCGACATACTGTGCGAGAGCCATATTCTCTCTTGCGGTCATGTCCTTACCGTTCTCGGTAGCGGCACGCAGGTTCTCGGAGATCCACCGGATCGCCTGAATCTCGAACATATCCGACAGCGCCCATGCGCCCTTCGTGATATAGCCCTCGATCGCGTGGGTGAGAGCGTCCATACCGGTAGCGGCAGTCAGACCCTTCGGCATCGTAGCCATCAGCTCGGCATCGACGATCGCGAGGGTGGGAATGTCGTTCGGGTCGACGCAGACCATCTTACGACCGGTGTCTTCGTCGGTAATGACATAGTTGATCGTGACTTCCGCCGCGGTGCCCGCCGTGGTGGGCAGAGCGATGATCGGCACGCACTTTTTCTTCGTATCGGCAACGCCCTCAAGAGAGACGATGTCGGCAAACTCGGGGTTGTTCGCCACGATGGCGATACCCTTCGAGGTATCAATGGCAGAACCGCCGCCGATCGCGATGATGAAATCCGCGCCGGAGGCAAGGAAGGCACTGACACCTGCTTTTACATTCTTTACGGTCGGATTTGCCTTGAAATCCGAGAAGATCTCATAGGGAGTGTCGCCGAGCTCCTTGGTAACGAGATCGACGGTACCGAACTTCAGAAGATCGTGGTCGGCAACGACAAGTGCCTTGTGATAACCGCGTCTCTTGATCTCTCCCGCGATCTCGCGTCTTGCACCGGCGCCGAAATAAGAGGTTTCATTGAGGATAAATCTGTTAGCCATAATACTTAATGCATCACTTTCCGCCATAGGCAAAAATTTCGGAGAGTCTTTTCACTCCGCATAAATTATCACATATTCCGCTAAAGTTATCTACAAAATCACTGAAAACAAATTGTGAATTTTTTATCAAGTTGTGCCTTTTGCCCTGTCCTGCCGTAATCTCTTGACAGGCGGCACGGGATCGTGTACAATAAAGGGGAAGAAACGATAGAAAGAAGAGATGAAAATGAATATCTGGCGCGATATTGACGAGGCGAGAGTTCGCCCGACCGACTTCATCGCCGTGGTGGAAATCACCAAAGGCAGCAAGAAAAAATACGAACTTGACAAACCCACGGGTATGCTGATCCTCGACCGTGTGCTTTACACCGCGACGCACTACCCGATGAACTACGGCTTTATCCCCCGCACCTATGCCGACGACGGCGACCCGCTCGATGTGCTGATCCTCTGCTCGGAATCCATCGACCCCCTGACGCTCGTGCGCTGTTACCCGATCGGGGTCATGCGCATGGAGGACGGCGGCATGCGGGACGAGAAGATCATCGCCATTCCCTTCGGCGATCCGACCTATACCCCTTATCGGGACATCTCCGAGCTGCCGCGGCATATCTTCGACGAGCTGTGCCACTTCTTCTCGGTCTACAAACAGCTCGAGGGCAAGACGACGGTGGTCGACGATGTCGGCGACCGCGCGGAGGCGGTGGACATTATCCGCCATTGCATCGAAGGGTATCATAAAAAATTCGGCGAATAAGCGCAGGGACCGCCGCCACGCGGCGGACGGAAAACGCCCCCGCAGACTATGACGGTCTGCGGGGGCGTTTTTATGTATCTGTCAGATATTTTTGAGTTTTCCTTTATGATAGCGGACGAGGACGACGGTGAGCATGATGATGTTGACGGCGAAGTTGATGCTCCACGACCACGGGTAACAGCGATAGAGGTTCGCAAGTGTCTCTTCGGACGGGTAGATGAATGCCATCCAGAAGACACGGAAGAGAATGATGGTCAGAAAGGAATTCAATGCGGGGAGGGTGGAATAGCCGAACGCCTTCAGCGAGTTGAGCGTCACGGCGTTGAGTGCGGGGATAAAGTAGATGGTGAGCAGGAAGCTCATGCGGAGGATTCCGCACGCGATCGCGTCCGCCTCGCCTGGGATATAAAGGGCGAGAAGCTGTTCTCCCACGAGGTAACGGACGCCGAGTCCGAGTCCGAGCCCGAGTCCGAGCTCGAGGAGAGAGCAATAAAGAAGGGTTTTCCACACGCGCTCTTTGTTGCCGCTACCGAGGTTCTGTCCGATGAAGGTCAGGGCGCAGACGCCGACGGCGTTCGTAAACGCGCCGACGAAGCCCTCGATACTGGAGGAGGCGACATTGCCCGACATGGCGGCGGTGCCGAGCTTATTGATTGCGGACTGGATCATCAGATTGGAAAGCGGGTACATCGCCGTGGTAAAGGCGCAGGGACCGCCGTGGATCAAAATCTTGCCGAGAAGCTTACGGTCGAAGATAAGTTTACGGTAATCGACGCGGCACGCGCCCGAAATCCTCGTCAGGCGGATCAGCACGCAGGTCGCACCGATGAGCTGTGAGACAAGCGTCGCAATCGCGACCGCGGCGACCTTCTCCGTGAGGATCGTACAAAGCAGGATATTCAGCACCACATTCGTGACGCCGGAGATGACGAGGTAGAAGAGGGGGCGCTGTGTATCGCCGACGGAATTGAGGATCGCGGCGCCGAAGTTATAGAGCATGATCGCCGGAATGGCGCAGAAATAAATCGTCAGGTAAATGCGGGCGGATTCGATGCACTCCTCCGGGCAGGAAGTGAGGCGGAGAAAAGGTCCGGCGAGAGGGATCGTGACGGCGGTCAGAAGAAGACCGAGCCCAAGGGCAAACCAAAGAGAGGTGCCGACCGTCTTCTTTACCTGCGTCTCATCCTTGGCGCCGAAGTAACGGGAGAGCAGGATGCTCGTACCGGCGGAGAGACCGACGAACGCCATGACGCACAGGCTGACAATGACCGAGGTCGCACCGACCGAGGCGACGGCGACCTTATCCGCCATGTTGCCGAGAACCATAATATCGACGGCATTGAAGAGGGTCTGAAGGAAGGTGGCGAGCATGACGGGAATACTGTATAAAAGGATCGATGCAAACAGCGGGCCGCCCGTCACATCAATGTCTTTCGGTTTCCAGAGCTTCATGATTTCTCCTTTTCGGCTTTTCGATGCGAGGTATATTTAGTATAGCGCGCCACGCGCGAAAAGTCAATCCGAAAACAAGATTTTGTCATTTTTTCGTAAAATACGGGAAAAAGTACCGTCACATCCTATCCATTGACAAAATGTGCGCGGGGGTGTATAATAAGGATACGGACGAAACAGGAAGGTATTGCCATACGGCGGCGTACAAGCCTCTTCTGCGACATGACGAAAGTGTCTCGAAGAGGCGTTTTCGGAAAGCACGGCGTGCGGGTCGTCGGGGGCGCCGACCCCTACATGGGGGCTCGGCGTACAAGCCTCGTTTACAACATGGCGATGGTGGCGGCGAGGCGGGCGACCGACGGTCGCCCCTACGGCGTGCGGGCACCCCGTAATTACGGTTTTTGTCCGATCGCAGGTTTGCCGCGGGGCGGCGGAACGGAGGATTTTATGAAAACGAACGGATTTTTTCACAAGGTGAAGACCTTTTCTTACGGATACCTACTATTCTTTCTTTTTGACATTGCGGTTGCCGCGGCGTTCTTCGGTTTTTCCGCGGACTCGCTCGACTACCTCGCGATCGCCATCGGCGTCACGGTAATTCTCTTCTCTGCGGTATTCGCCGTGCTGACCCTCTCGAAGGAGAAACGGGGGGTGAATTTCTTCTTCCGGATTCTCTTCGCGGTGATTGCTCTGCTCGCCGGAGTCGCGGCGCTGATCGGCAGAGAAAGCGCCGTCGCGTCGATCGTCGCCGCGTTCGGTCTGATTCTGATCGTCGACGCGTCCTTCAAGCTCCAGTCGACCGTGCTGGCAAAGCGCTTCCGCTCCTCCCTCTGGTGGGTGCTCCTCGTGCTCGCGCTGCTTTTAATCGCAGGCGGGTTCTCCCTGATCCGCTTCCGTATCGAGGATCGTACATGGCTCGCATATCTGCTCGGCGCGCTCCTTGTCCTTGACGGTGTCGCCAATCTACTGACGCCTTTTTATCTCTCAAAGTGGAAGACGGTATCGGCGAAAGATACGGAAAAAGAGGCTCTTCCTGCCGAAGAAAAGGAAGAAAAATAAACCTTTGTTTACAAAAACCGCGCCGATTCTCCGGATATACGGAGAATCGGCGCGGTTTTTCTTTTGAAAATACAGATCAGAATTCTACCTCAAACGCCGCCATGGCATGCGGGAGAATATCCGAGAGGGTGACGGTGTCGCCGTCAATCGTGGCGGTACAGCGGATGGTGCCCGTAATTCTTTTCGGCGTCTTTGACAGGGTGACGCGCGGGGTGCGTGCCGTATCGGCGAAGAAGTTCCAGAGTCCGACGGTGCGGCGCTCTCCCCCGTCCTTACAGAGGAGGTAAAGATCGGGGTATCCCGGACAGACGGCGGGGACGGGGCGTCCGAGACGCGCGGCAAAGGCGGCGACCTGCTTCTGTCTCTCGTAGCTCTCGTAAATACCGATGACCGACTCTTCCCTGCGGTCGCCGACCCGCTTCACCGTGAAGGGGAGGACGAGAAAGGACATGCCCTCGGCGTTCGTATAGGAGAAGGTACCGCTCACGCGGGTGCCGTCGGCATCGACGAAGTCGCTCTCGACCGTGGCGCCCGCCTTCGGCGTTGTGCGCCATTTGGTACCGCCGAAGAGAAAGACCGACTCACCGCTCGCGAGAAAGTGTTCCACGGGGAGAAGAAGAGGAGCGCCGACGGCGGCAAGTCCCGTGTCAATCCCCCGTTCTTCGAGAATTTTCGCGGCGGTGAGGTTTATGATCGCGCCGTTTTTCAGAAGGTCCCGGGACACATGCCTTGCCTCCTCGCCGAAGACGACATAGGGGCAGTCGCCGCCGTCCGCCTCAAAGGTGAGCGGCAGAGAGCAGGAACCGACAAAGCAGGCGCCGTCATTCATTCCGTAGCCCGGTGTCTCGAAGGTCGCGGGCAGCTCGGCGTCGCGGAGGGTGTGCATGATCGCGGGGTGGCGGATGCCGACCGCCCGCTTTCCGCCGAAGAGGCGGTCGATCGCCTCATGCGTCGGGCGGTTCTCCTCCGCCGCACGGTAATAGCCGCTCTCGTACATGGGGCTTGCGTAATAGTCTACCGTATATTTATGAATGCCGTCCAGGTTGCCGTCGGCATGAAGAAGGGTGTCAAAGCCCTCAAGGTAAGAAGCCGGCACGGCATAGCGCGGGCGAGGATAGCTGTCCCCCTCCGAGAGGACGGTCATGCCGCGGTCTTTGACATGGTGCGCCTGCATGCGCTCGAAGTCGATGACATCATGAAACTTTCTGTCCGGGGGGTTCATCGCGATCCAATAGGGGGCGCCGATCAGGCGGAGAAAGGGCTTATTTCCCTCCCCGGCGAAAATCTCTGCGAGCTCGGCGCTCTCGACGCCGTCGAGATCCCATGTGGAAAGACAGCCGCAGAAGCCGACCGTGATCTTCGGATCGACCTCGTCAACCGCGGCGCGGATCTTTCGCGCGAAGTTACGCAGGGTGTCCCCGGAAAGGGTGAGCCACGCGTCGCGATAGCGGCTCGCCTTCCCCGTATAGACGAGGTCGCGCACCTCGGTGACGGTGGGAAGGGTCGTCATGCCGCACATCTTCGCAAAGGCGCGGCGGTGCCGCTCGCAAAAGCAGGTCATGCCGTAGGTGCCGCGGGTAAGGCGGAAGTCGTCGTCGATCAGCAGAAGCTTTGCCCCGAGGGACGCGATCTTTCCGACCCAGCGGCAGATGTCGCGCGAAAAGTTTTCGTCAAGGGGACAATACGCCGCGTGAAGAGGGGTGCCGTCCTGAAGGACAAGGGGGGTATAGGGTCCCGGAGTGCCCCAGTCATGCCCCATGCTCTCGCCGATCCAGATGCCGACGGTGAAGCCTTCCTTTTCATAATACGGGATCAGATCCCGCACCATGGCGAGGTCCTCCTCGGGGGAGAAGCGATATTCCATCTTGCGCGTCAGAACGAGAAAGACGGTATCGGCATGCGAGCGTCTGAGCGCTTCGAGCGTGCCTTCTTTATCAAAATCCGGACGGATCATCACGGGGACGGAAGTGCGGTACATAGTCATCTCCTGTAAAATCGCGCATGGCGCGAGGATATCTTATTCTATCACGCTTTCGTCTCCAAGGCAATGAAAGATTCTCGCCGCATGGAGAATTGTAGCCGCAGGAAGGCGGGGGTGTCGCATGCGACACCCCCGCCTTTTGCGGAAAGTAAAAATTCAGGCGTTATACATATTGTTCTTCGCGAGGTATTCGTAGAGCTGCTGCCCGTGGTTCTGCTCTTCCTTCTGAATATGGTTCAGGGTGTCGCGCAGGACGGGGTCGGAAAACTCGAAGATACTCACATCGTAGAGCGAGGAAACATGCTTTTCCATCGCGAGAGCGTCGCGGCAGAGGTAGGCGTCGTTCTGTTTTTCCGTCACACTGCAGGAGGAGGGGGCACCCTCGTAGGTCTGGCTGACGGCGCTCGGCGCCGCGGGGGAGGTGACCTCTTCCCCTCTCAGGATCTTTTCCACCGTCTGAAGATGGCTCTGCTCGGTGGAGCGGATCGAAGAAAAGAGATTCTTCAGCGCGCCGTCGCAGGCGTCCGCACCGTACTTTCCGTACTTTTCGATGCAGAGTTCCTCTTGGGATTTTAAGTCTTTCAGAAGTTCGGTTTCTTTTTGCGTCAGGTTCATGTTTTTACCTCCGTGAATGATTTTCACGGTCAGTATAACCCGACGGGGCGGTTTTATTCAGGACGGAGCTTCTGTTTTTTCTCTCTCGGGCAGGGAGACGGCGACAAGGGTCATCTTCCCCTCCGCCGTCACACGCCCGCTGTTCGCGGGGAGGAAAAAAGTATCACCTTTCTTGGAAATCTGCCCGTCGATCCTTCCCTCTCCCTCGGTCACGGTCAGAGACAGAAAGGAGGTTTTATCCACAAAAAGCTCCCGTTTTGTAAAGTTAAGTTTGTAAACATGTGTCTCAAAGTAGGGAGTCAGTCCGATCAGGGTGGGGTCGGAGGAAGAATTCTCCGCCTTGGTATAGCGGTCAAGCGTCGCGACGGCAAGTGCCTTTTCGAGATGGAGCTCGCGCGGCTTCCCGTCCGTGCCGGGGCGTCCGTAGTCATAGAGGCGATAGGTCAGCGTGCTGTTCTCCTGAATCTCAAAGAGAACGACGCCCGCGCCGATCGCGTGGATCGTCCCCGGGGGAATGAGATAGCTCTCCCCCGCCTTCACGGGGAAGAAGCGGAGAAGGTGCTGTGCCGTGCCGTCAAGTGCCGCGTGGCGGAGGGTCTCGGCATCCGTCTTTTCCGACAGTCCGAGATAAATCCCCGCGTCCTTTGCGGCGTCGAGGATATACCACATCTCGCACTTGCCGTACTGCCCCTCGTGTGCGAGGGCGTAAGCGTCCGAGGGGTGTACCTGCACCGAGAGATCGCGGGCGGCGTCGATGAATTTCGTCAGAACGGGAAAGAAGGGCATGTCCGCGGCGCGGGTGCCGTACGCCTCTTTTCCGAAGGCGTCGGAGATCTTCCGCCCGTCGTCGAGGCGAGACTCCGCCCCCGGGACGAAGGAGAGCTCCCAGCTCTCGCCGAGGGTGGGAACGGCAGGATCTTTTCCGTAAGTGCGGAGGCGGTCGCCTCCCCACGGGGTGGTATGCAAAGAGGGGGTCAGACGATAGGCGGGCATCGGTTTTCTCTTTTCGTTTTTCTTTAATTATAACGCGTGTGCGCCCGCCTGTCAAATAAAAATTGTGAATTTTCGCAAAAAGTATTTATTTTCCCTCTTTTCTATGGTATAATCTCATTGATTAAAAGAAGGAGAAACTATCTTTGAAAAAATACAGTGACGGAAAATGCCCGGAGCGCTGTAACCGCGTCGGCGGACAGGCGGTGCTCGAGGGCGTAATGATGAAGGCGGGCGAACACACCGTGACGACCTGCCGCAAAGAGGACGGGACGCTCGCCGTCTATGACGACAGCTTTGTCTCTGTCAGAAAAAAGCACAAAATCTTAAACTTCCCGATTCTGCGCGGGATCATCAACTTCGTCGAGATGATGAAGCTCAGCTTCAAAACGATGTCGGTCTCGGCGGACGCGATGGGACTCGAGGAGGAAGAAGGGCGCTTTGAAAAGTGGCTCAAAAAGCATTTCGGCATCGGTGTCACCGAGGTGGTGACGGTCGTGGGTGCCGTGCTCGGCGTGGCGCTCGCGCTCTTTCTCTTCCTCTGGCTCCCGACCTTTCTCGCGGGACTGCTCGACGGCGCGGTGGGCGGTGCGCTCGGCGCATGGCGTGCGGTGCTCGAGGGAGTCATGAAAATCGGGATCTTCCTTCTCTACCTGTGGCTTGTCTCCCTCATGCCGGAGATCCGCCGCGTCTTCATGTACCACGGGGCGGAGCACAAGTCGATCGCCTGCTTTGAATCGGGAACCGAGCTGACCCCCGAGAACGCGAAGAATTACACGCGCTTTCACCCGCGGTGCGGCACGAGCTTTATGTTCTTCATGATTCTGATCGGCATTTTCGCAGGGCTCTTTATCCGCCTGATCTTCCCCGATCTTCCAAATCTTCTTTATGTTCTGATCCGCCTTCTGATTCTGCCGCTCGTCGTCGGGATCGGATATGAGTTCATCATGTATGCCGGCAAGCACGAAAATCCCCTGACCCGCGCGCTCTCCGCGCCCGGACTGTGGGTACAGCGCCTGACGACCAAGGAACCCGACCTCTCCATGCTGGAGGTGGCGATCACCTCTCTGAAATGCGCCCTGCGCGACGAATTCCCCGAATTTGCCGACTTCTACCATGAGCGTCCATGGGAAGCAAAGCCCGCGCCGACAGCAGAAGAGTCGGCGGCGGACGGCGCGGCAGAGGTGCTCCCCGATGCGGATGACGGTATGACGGCGACCGACGCCGAGGACATGCCGGCGGAGAACACTGTCGCGGCGGAAGTCCCTTCCGCGCAAAGCACCCCTATCGTCGAAGAGATGCCCGTCAAAGAAGAAAGCGACGGCGAAGGAGTCGGGGCGTGACCCTCCGCGAGGCGGCGGAAAGACTGCGCGCCGCGGGGATCCCCGAACCGCTCTATGAGGCGAGACGGCTCTTTGAAGCCTTCGCACACATTCCCCTCTCCGAGCAGATCGGGCGCGACCCGTCCTCGGACGACCCCGCGCTGTGCGAAGCGCTCAAGCGCCGTGCGGCGCATGAGCCGCTCGCCTATCTTCTCGGCGAATGGGGCTTTTACAGGGAAACCTACCTTCTCTCCCCTGACTGTCTGATTCCGAGGGAGGACACCGAGCTCCTCGTCGAGGTCGCGATCGCCGAGCTCCCGGAGGGCGCGTACTTTGCCGACCTGTGTACGGGAAGCGGCTGTGTCGGTCTGTCGGTGCTCGCGCACACGGCGGGGACGCGCGCCCTGCTCCTCGACATCTCGGCGGGTGCCGTCGAAACGGCAAAAAAGAATGCCGAGCGGCTGGGGCTCACCTCCCGCGCCGACTTCCTCGTCGCCGATGTGACGGCGGGGGTAGCGGACGGCAGATTCGACGCGATCCTCTCCAATCCCCCTTATATCAAAAATTCCGTCTATCCGACCCTTTCGGAAGAGGTGAAAAAAGAGCCGCCCCGCGCCTTTCTCGGCGGGGAGGGCGGGGG
>CALAFS010000148.1 GCA_937892405.1 uncultured Clostridia bacterium | reverse complement strand
GAAGAGGCGTTTCGTGGAAGGCTTGGCGTGGCGGGTCGTCGGGGGCGCCGACCCCGGAGGCGGGTTGCAGGTTGCAACCCGCAACGAAATCCGCCTTCGGTGGGTGAAATGCGCTCCGCGCGTGAAATATGTCTCTGACATGTGAAATTCGCCTGCGGCGAGAGAAAGAGTTGTTTTAGATAGATATTTCGTTGGATGTGAATCGGAAGGGGCAGCGTCGGTTAATTCGCACGGCGGGAGTGGGCGAAAATTTCTCGAAGAGGCGTTTCGTGGAAGGCTTGGCGTGGCGGGTCGTCGGGGGCGCCGACCCCTACAAAGTGTCGGAGCGTGAGAGGTCTCTTGCTTCGCGTGAGTGGTATGGAGACGAGGGCGGGCGACCGATGGTCGCCCCTACTCTTATCTATTTATAAAATAAGGTTTTTGGTTTTTATGAAATAAAGTTTTTTGTATTTATAAATTAAGATTCTCGACGCTTATAAAATAGGATTTCCGATATTTATAAACAAGTTCCCCGGGCGTTTGCAAACTTTTCTTTGCAAACGCCCGGGGATTGTTTATTGCGGAGTGGTGATTGCCGTTGGGAATCTCCCACTCGGTTTATTTGTCGGTCGGCTTACTGCTGATCGGGGAGGAAGACTGCGTTCGCGGTCTTTCCTTCGGCGACCGTTACGAAGTATTTGCCGAAGACCGCTTGTGCGGTGGTCTCTGTGCAATGGAACTTCACTACCAGCTCTTCGGAGCAACCGAAGAAGGGAGAGTTCGAGACTTCCGCATTTGCCGGAATGTCTACGACCGTCGCCGCGATTTCCACTTCTTTGAGAGCGGTGCAATCACGGAACGCCTCGTTTCCGATGGTACGGACGCCGAGGGAACCGTCGGATTCCATCACCACACGCTCAAGGGAGGTAAGACCCATGAACGCGCCGGCTTCGATTCTCGTGCAATACTTCGAGATTGTCACCGTCTTCAGCGTGTCGGGCACATACAGGTTGTTCTGTCCTGCGCTCAGAGCACCGAAGAGATAACCGAAGTAACCCTTGGCAGAGCCGCCGTATGCCGTGCTGCTGCTGCCAACGAAGGGGATCTTGACGGAGGTGAGCTTCGTACCTTCCAAAACGCCGAGGCCGACCGATTTCAGCGAATCGGGAAGAACCAGCTCGGTGAGTGCCGTGCATCCGCGGAAGGCGCCGTTTCCGAGGTTGGAAAGTTCGCTCGGAAGATCAATGGCGTCAAGCTCCGTGCAGTCGCGGAAGGCATTGTTGCCGATGTTGCGGATCGTCTTCGGAAGACGGATGTACTTGATCGGGAGTCCGCGGAACGCGTCGCTCGCGATGGAGATCAGCGGCTTCCCGCCGTAGGTCTCGGGAAGGAAGATGTAAGCGGAGGCGCCATCGTAGCCCTTGACGATCACACCGGCGTCGGTGATCTCGTAGATCAGACCGGAGGTCTCCGTCGAGGTCACGGCGATCAGAACGATGTCACCGTAGGTTCCGACAGGCAGGGTCGTCAGAGGCAAAAGCTCCGAGCCCTGAATCTGCCATGCGTAAGGTGTGGAAATGCTTTCCACCGTCGGCAGGTGCAGGGGAAGATCTTCTACCGTGTAGGAGGTGGGAAGGTTGTCGGGGAGCGTCAGACCCGTGTCGGCACGGAAGGTGAGATTATACCGGATCGGGGTCGCCACCACGCGGACGGTGATGTCCTCGGTGATGTTCTTGTCGAAGTCTTCCCACGCGAAGGTGTAACCGATGCGCTCGGATCTCGGGGAAGGAAGACGGCTGTCGGGGAAGGTCGAGCCTTTCTGAATCCGGACGATCACATCTTCAAATCCCTGCTCCACAAAGGTGACCTGCACAGCTTCCGGCACGATCGTAAGGGTTGCCGTACGGGAGACGGGCGTGCTGTAATTCGAATCGGTCGATTCAAAGGTCAGGGTGAAGATGTAGGTACCGATGGCACTCGGACCGAAGTTCTCGCCCTCGTCCTCCTCCGTGTGAACCGTATCGTATTCGTCGGTGTAGGAGTAGAAGACATCCAGCGTATCGGGAAGCTGTCCCTTCAGGCGGAGAATCTTGCGCAGTCCGTCAAACTCTTCCGTCGTGTCCTCAAAGGTGATCCCGGACAGATCGTAAGAGGCGGGGAGGATCGTCATCGTCGCCGTCATGGCGGGCAGTTCTTTGTAGATTTTCTCGTATCCTTCGTCGTAGGTGAAGGATACCGTGACGGTGTATTCGCCCGCGTCGATGTTGTTGTTGCCTTCATAGGAGGCATGCACACCCTCGGGAAGAATACCGTCGATCTCCATGAACTTCTCTTCGCCGTTGTAGTAGTAGGTCTGATTCGGGAAGGCGATGTTTCTGATCGTCTCGCGCAGATCTACATACTTGATGGTCAGCGTCGCCTTCATCGGCTCGGGAAGCTCGTATCTGTCCTCATACCCTTCGGCGACATGGAACACAGCGTAAACCGTGTAGGTGCCGTATTCCATGACATTGTTGCCGGTGTAGGTAACGGTGACGCCTTCGGGAAGCTCGCCGACGATGGCGAGGGAACGGTAGGTTTTACCGTCGTAGTTGTAGGTTGCATCGGGGAAGGTGACCTCGATCTTGGTCTTCTCCGTCGGCGTCGTGTCGCCGCCGTCGCCGCCCGTCAGGTTGCACGCGGTGAGCAGAACGACGCAGAGCGTGAGGAGGAGAAGGGGAAGAAGAATTCTGAGTTTTTTCATAAGTTTGCTCCTTTCATCGTTCGGCGTCAGTCAGCGCTCACAGTGAGAGAGAACGCGGGCATCGCGTATCCCGACTCATTGGTGAGGTTGCCACCGTAGGTAGAGCGAATGATATCGTGAGAGCCGGCGCGGACAGTGATCTTCTCGCCCTCTGCGGTCTCAAAGGTCGTGTAAGAGCGATCCGCATAGGTTCTGTCGCTCTGCGCGTCGTTTCCGACATGAATGTTTTTAATGTTGCGGTAGACCGTGCCGTCCTTCATGACGACTGTGATGGAATCCTGTGCGTAGGCGACCGTCGTCGGCGCTGTGACACCTGCCGCTTCCAGCGTCAGGACATTGCCGTCGATGATACCCACCGCTACGACACCGTCAAGGGTGAAGCCCTCGACCACACCGCCGTGGAGAAGCGAAAGCTCGCTGTCGAAGGTAAGAATCACGCGATTGCCGTCCCGCTTGGCAGAGACGATCTCGGGTGCCTTGTACGCTCTGCCGAGATCCACACCGTAGATCTCACCGAGGATCATGTCCGCGGTGCGAAGACCGATCGAAGACTTTCTCGCAGGGTGAACATGTGCGTAATTAAAGCCGTTGAGGTTATCCGCCGCAGAGAAGAGGGGACCGTCTTCCGTCGTGGAAATCAGGTAGGAGTACGGATCGTTTTGTACCATATTATATTGAGCGTTGCGGAAAGCGGGGTAAGAGGAGGCACCATAGGGGGCAAGTTGCATCACCATGAAGGGCAGTTCTTCGTTGTTGAGCCACTCTCTCCAAAGAGAGGTCAGCGTCTTGTAGTAGTCCATGTAGAGTGCGGGAGTACCGCAGTTGGATTCACCCTGATACCAGATCACACCGTTTGCCGTATAGCCCTTGATCGGGTGCACCATCCGGTTGTAGCAGACAGAGGGAACATTGTTCCAGCTGGAGGGGGTGCCCTTCGACTTGTAGTCGAGGTATGTGTCATAAAGTGCGGGATAGGTCGACTGAATCGTGTCAAGGTCGAACCACGCCACGATGGAAGAACCTGCGTAGTATGCGTTGATGACCGCGACCGGTACATCGCCGAGCTGCTCGGCGAGGCGCGTCGCCATCACATAACCGATACCGGAGATCTCATGAGAGGAGAGGTTCTCACTCGTCGCCACATACCAGCCGCCGCCCTGCGTGTCGGTCTCGGGGGTGAAGGATGCGGTTCTCGACTGTGTGAAGTAACGGATGTTGTCACCGTAGTTGTCCGCGTTGGCAAGATACTCGGCGGCATCCTCCATCTGATGAACGGGCAGCCACATGTTCGACTGTCCGGAGAGGATCCACACCTCGCCGATCGCGACATCGCGGAAGGTCTTTTCATAGAAGACTTCGGCACCGCTCGCCACACGGATCGTGAGGGAGAGTCCCTTCGCCGCCGACTGTGCCGGGAGCTTGATGCTGAACTGACCTGCCGTCGTCTTCGCGGTGCTGATCGCGACGATCACACCGTTCTCATCGGTCAGGGTCGCCGTCGCGTCGATCCCCGATGCGTTGGCGAAACCGGTCAGGTTGATTTCCTTATTTCTCTGAAGCACCATGCCGTCGGCATAGATGGAGGAGAAGGAGAAGGACGGATTGCCGAGCGTGTAGGTCTTCGGCGTGCCGTTGTTCTTCGGATAGTAGACGAGGTAGCCCGTCTTGCGGTCGAAGTTGCCCTTCGTCAGCTGATTGCCGTCCGCATCGAAGAGGGCGACATCGTCCTCGGTGAAGGTGCCGAGCAGGAAGTTTACATCGAAGTTCGCACCCTGAATGTAGAAGGTACGGGACTCTTCCGTCACATTCATCACATCGGAGCGGGGATAGGAGGTATCCGTCACCGGTGTGTAGGCGAGAGCCTTGTTGTAAGAGGTAAGGTTGTCGACGGCAAAGTCGGCGTCGACCGCACTTGCCTTCGTCATTCCGAAGGAGATGCCGCCCGCACCGGTCAGAGCCGATCCGGTCTTCGTCCCGACGAGCACGCCGTCCGCATATACATTCTGCGTGCCCTCTGCGGTGATCTCCCATACGATATGGTGATACTGCTTGGTCGCGATGGTGAGGGTGGAACCGGCGAAGCTCACGCTGTCGATGTCGATCGTCACCTTGTCGGAGACGGCGGTGCGTCCGACGGTCAGCGTGCCGCCCTTACCGGTCGCGATCACATCGAATTCGAGAATGTGACCGTATCCTGCGGAATAGGGAAGAGAGGAAGAGCGGAGGATCGTCATGTCCGCGCTTGCACTCGTCTTTCCGGAGTGGAAGAGCAGAGCCATGTCGCCGACCTTCTTGAAGGGCGCTCTCGCAACGGAGAGGGAGTCTGCGTCGGCGAATACGCTCGAAGCGGAGACACCTTCGAGGAGTCCTGTTGCGGAACCCTTGTAGAAGTTACCGTCAACGGCGGAATTTTTACCGATCACAAAGGAAAGGTTATTGAAGGTTTCGGAGAGATCATTCTCTGTCGGGCGGTCCGGCAGCACCGCGATCGGCACCGTTACTATGTAGCCGCCGTCGGCGGTCGTGAAGACGAGCTTGTAGCCGTCCGCGATGTCTGCCGCGCCGTCGGTGATCTCGGTCTCGCCGTTCATGATCTTCATCGTGACATCATAGCCCATCGTGATGCTCTCGCGGAGTTCGTCCACGGTTGCACCGCCGACGACGGTCATCTTCGACTCGGTCATCGGGTGTGCCGAAGAGACGACTTCCATGCGGTCGGTGAGGATCGAGTAGTCGCCCGCTTTCTCAAAGCAGGCAACATCGTCGACATAAAGGATGCTGTCTTTGCCTTCCGTCAGCGAAGGATATGCCTGAAAGACAGGATATTCCAGAGAAGTGTAGGAAACCGTCCCCGAGATGACGGACGAGACGCCGTCGACCTGTACGGTCGCTTCCTTGGCACCGCATTTCGCGCTCCAGACGACATCGTACCAGTGCCCGGGCACCAGCGTCATCGTCTGCGAGCCGAATGTCATCACGGTGTTGCGTACCGTAAGGAAATTGCCCGGCCAGCCGTTACCGGCTTTCGGGTAAAAGTCGATCGTCGACACTTCGTTCGGCACCATGAAGCGGAAGTGCAGGCAGACCGTCATTCCCTCCGTGACATTCTGCTGGACGAGCAGATTGACGCGTGCCGAGTTATCCTGCATGGTGGGGAACTTGGACAAAGAAGACTTCGGCGAATAGGACGCGACGAGCTTCAGCGCCTTGCCGCCGACATTGCCTTCCACCGCTTCGACACCGACAGACTTCGCGGTATTGAAGCCGTATCTTTTCGGCGAGGTGTCCTTGTTTCCGTTGAAGAGGAGCACCTGCCACTTCTGCGATTTGTCCGGTGCCGTAAAGTTTTCTATGAGACTATATTCGCCCCAGTTCGATTCGTCGATACAGTCGGCGTAATCCGCCGGCACTCTGGCGTAGAGAGCTCCTTCGTTAAAGCTCGAGAAATCCTCGCGGATTCCCTCGCCGGAGAGTCCTGCGGCAGTCACCGTGTTCCGGAACAGAACGACGGAGAGCGCACCGACGAGCAGTGCGACGAGGCAAAGAATTGCCACCCACTGCACTCTGAATTTTCTCTTAGTCATAAAACCTCCTGAAAATTATAAAATTTACTTAATTTATATTTATAAATCAGTAACATCATTATAGCATTTCGCCCCCCGAAAGTCAAGAATTCCGCGCCCCTCCGGTATGTAGAAAAAACGGGCGAAAGTTTGTGCAATTCGCACAAGCGAAAGGAAAAACACTGTCCAAACGGGAAAAAATTCCCGCAAAAAAGGAAAAATCCCGGAAAAATACGAAAAAGCGGTTGAAAAAACCGCCGGAATATGGTATACTGATTCTTATATTTGAGAACAATCGGACGCGCGAGCGGGTGTCTTTGCGGAGATCCTACGGAAGGTATCCCCTCGCGACCTATGATAAACGGAGAATTGCATGCAGGACTTAAGACAGGAAATCGAAAAACGGCGTACCTTCGCCATCATCTCGCACCCCGACGCGGGTAAAACCACACTGACGGAAAAATTCCTCCTTTACGGCGGCGCCATTCAGACCGCCGGCTCGGTCAAGGGGAAGCAGTCGGACAAGCATGCCGTCTCCGACTGGATGGATCTCGAAAAGCAGAGAGGAATTTCGATCACCTCCTCGGTGCTTCAGTTCCATTATGAGGGATATTGTATCAACATTCTCGACACTCCGGGACATCAGGATTTCTCGGAGGATACCTACCGCACGCTGATGGCGGCGGACAGCGCCGTCATGGTCATCGACGCCGCGAAGGGTATCGAGCCGCAGACGCGGAAGCTCTTCAAGGTCTGCGCCATGCGGGATATTCCGATCTTTACCTTCATCAATAAGATGGACAGAGAAGCGCGCGATCCCTTCGACCTTCTCGACGAGCTGGAGCACGAGTTCGGCATCGGCACCTATCCGATGAACTGGCCGATCGGGTGCGGACAGAATTTCAAGGGGGTCTACGACCGCGAGGCGCGCTCAATCCTCTTCTTCTCCGATTCTCACAGAGGACGCGAGAAGATTCACGGCGTCGACTGCGACATCTCGGATACCGAAAAGCTCGACGAACTGATCGGAGAGAGAAGCCGCACCGAGCTCTGCGAGCAGGTCGAGCTTCTCGACGGCGCGTCCTTCGACTTCGATCTCGAAAAGGTTCGTCACGGGAAGCTCTCGCCCGTCTTCTTCGGTTCCGCACTCAACAACTTCGGTGTCGAGCCTTTCCTTGAGCATTTCCTGAAAATGACGACGGCGCCCCTTTCCCGTCGGGCGGGGGATGTCATCGTCGATCCTTTTGAAGATTCTTTCTCCGCCTTCGTCTTCAAGATTCAGGCGAATATGAACAAGGCGCACCGCGACCGTATCGCCTTCATGCGTATCTGCTCGGGCAGATTCGACCGCACGAAGGAATATTACCATGTACAGGGCAACAAGAGCTTCCGCCTCTCCCAGCCGCAGCAGATGATGGCGGCGGAGCGCGAGGTCATCGACGAGGCGTATGCCGGCGACATCATCGGCGTCTTCGATCCCGGTGTTTTCTCGATCGGCGATACCGTCTGCGAGAAGGGGAAAAAGATCCGCTTTGAGGGAATCCCCGTTTTCGCTCCCGAGCACTTTGCCATGGTCGAACAGGTCGACTCCATGAAGAGAAAGCAGTTTGCCAAGGGCATGATGCAGATCGCCCAAGAGGGTGCCATTCAGATTTTCACCGAGCCGAACTCGGGTCTTGAGCGCGTGATCGTCGGCGTTGTCGGCGTTTTGCAGTTCGAGGTGCTTGAGTATCGGTTGAAAAACGAGTACGGCTGTGATCTCCGCCGCTCGGATCTGCCTTATCAGGAGATCCGCTATATCGCGAATCCCGACCTTGATCCGAAGACGCTGAAGCTCTCCCACGATACGAAGTGGGTGCAGGACTTCCGCGGCAACAATCTTCTGATCTTCCCGACCGAGTGGACGATCCGCTGGGTGCTCGAGGACAACCCGGGGCTGGAGCTGAACGAGTTCGCCCGCGGAGAAGCCGAGAGGTACCGCCGATGAGAATGAGAAAAAAGAAGAACGGCGCCGCCCGTCTCGCGGCGTGTGCCGAGCTGCTCCTTGACCGTCCGTCGGAGCCGATGACCTCCTCGCGGGAGGCGTTCGGCAGAGAGGGAGAGATCTTCCTTGAGATCGGTGCGGGGAAGGGCGGCTTTGCCTGCGAGACGGCAAAAGAGAATCCCGACGCTTTCTTTTATGCGATGGAGCGCATCTCCGACTGCGTGGTCCTCGCCGCGGAACAGGCGAAGGAGAGAGAGGGAGAACGCCCCGACAATCTTCGCTTTCTGATCGACGGGGCGGATAATCTCCCCGCGTGGTTCGCGCCGGGGAGTGTCTCCCGTGTGTATCTGAACTTTTCCGACCCGTGGCACAAGAAGGGGTATCGGAAGCGCCGTCTCACCTATCGGCGCTACCTTGCGATTTATTTCACTCTTCTTCGCGACGGCGGTATTCTGCGGTTCAAGACCGATAATGTTCCGCTTTTTGATTTTTCCCTTGAAGAGATCGCCGTGCTCGGACTCACCCCGACGGTCGTCACGCGCGATCTTCACGCTTCGGCATATGCCGAGGGCAATGTGATGACCGAATATGAGCGCGCTTTCACGGAAAAGGGCGTGCCTATCTGCATGCTCGAGGTGAGAAAGCCCGAGGGCTTCCTTCCGCACTATGAAGAGGAGAAAAAGCCCGCCGCGCCTGCCGACGCATAGTTTTGTCTTTGAAACCCGGGGAGCTATGCCGCACGGAACGGCTTTCTACCCCTGTGAGACACCGCGAAAATTGCTTTTTGAGAGAGGGAAGAGACGCCCTCTCTCTTTCAGAATTCCGAAAAAGCCGAACGGATACGGAAAGGAGGACATGTGTATGCCAAGCGTGCATATCGGTCACAGAAAACGCATGAAAGCAAAGTATACTTTGCATGGCGCGGACATTTTCGACACACATGAGCTTCTTGAAATGCTGCTGTACACCGTCATTCCGTATCGCGACACCAATCCGATCGCGCATGAGCTCCTCTTCCGCTTTCACGATCTCGACGGGATCGCGGGTGCCGATGAAAGTGCGCTCGCCGCGTGTCCCGGTGTAGGTGCCCGCACGGCAGAATTTCTGTCCGCCGTCTTTGCCTCGGGAGAGGAGATGTTCTTCCCGCCCGAGGACGCGGCAAGGGAGGATATCGTTTACCGTGACGCCGGCGAATATCTCCTCTCCTGCCTTTCGGACTGTCACACCTATCGCACCGTGATGCTCTCGCTCGACAACCGCATGCGGAAGATTGCGCTCGACACCGTCTCGGAGGAGGACTTCGGCAGAGGTCGCGCGGACGCGAAGGACTTTGTCTCCCTCGCGATCGAGCGTCACGCTTCCGCCGTGATTCTGGCACATACGCACCCGTACGGGCCGCTCTATCCGTCCGAAAACGACTACACGAGGAACGCCCTTCTGAAAGAGGCGTTCGCCGTCTCTTCCATTCCGCTGACGGAGCATTACATTCTCTCCGGCAACCGATGTGTTACCCTTTCCGCGAAAGAGTCGGGGGAGGGAAGTCGACATACGGTGCCCGTCGGTGACCTCGCACCTTCCGCCGGTGCGGTGAGGGATCGGACGATTCTTGCGCGTCTTCTCTCTGTCGTACCCGGGCACGCCGATGCCGCGGCGGAGGCGGATCGCCTGCTTTCCTCCGCGGGCACGCTCCGCGCACTTGTCACTTTGCCGACCGAGGAGCTGTCGGCGCTTCTTCCTCTGAAAGAAAAAGACGCGGTATATCTGAAGCTCGTCGCCTCGCTGTCGTCCCGCCGCCATACCGACCGCTTCCCGATCGGGGGCGCGGTCACCGAGCGGCAGATCACCGATTATCTTTCGGCGCTCTTCGCGCCGCTCGCCGAGGAGAGCGTGTATCTTCTTCTCTTCGATGCGGAAGGGCGTGTCCTTGCCGTCGAATGTGTCTCCCGGGGCTCGGTCAACTCGTCGAGCATTACGCCCCGCCGTCTGATGGATATTGCCTGCCGCCGCGGAGCGGTATCGGTGATCCTGGCGCACAACCATCCGAACGGGTACAGTAAGCCGTCACCCGAGGATGTCGCCCTGACTGCCGTGATGCAGAGCGCCTTCGCCGCCGTCGGCGTGACGCTGAGAGAACATTATGTCATTGCCGGCGATCGCTTCGAACGCGTCGGAGAGGCGGCGGCATCGGCGGGGAAGAACGGTTGCCGCTTCGCCGCATCTACCGTTACAGGAGACGAAATTTTTGATTTTTGTAAATAAAACATAGCAAATTGACGATAAAAACCGAAGAACGGGTGTGCGAAAGTCCTTGTGTGACAGCCGCACTCCCGTTCTTCTTTTTTGCTTTTCATGCGTTTTTTCTTTGCGGCGGCGAGAAATCTGCTCTGTTTTTCCTCCGCAATCCTGTTTTTTTACAAGAAAATTTCACTTTTTGGAAAAAATTTATAAAAACCTCTTGACAAAATAAAAAATTGTGATATAATACTATAATGCATTATAATCGCTTATACTATGGGGATATTCTGCCCTTTTTTAGGGAAATCTCCCCGGAAATCGTCAGATTCCGCACAGAACCGACCGATATTTGACGGCAGTGCCCGCGCACGGGCAGTGCGGCGATCTATGGTAGTTTGTAAATTTTAGAATGGAGTGATTCTATCTATGATGCTTAAACCCCAGAAGCTTGGCACGAATGTAAGAATGAGCTTTTCCAAGATTGAAGCAGCGACGGAGATGCCAAATCTGATTGAGGTGCAGAAGAAATCCTATGAGTGGTTTCTGAAGGAAGGACTCGAAGAGGTTTTGCACGATGTCTCTCCCATTGTGGACTACACCGGCAACCTTGCGATCGAGTTCACCGACTACACCCTTGATCCGAATCCGCGCTATTCCGTGGAAGAGTGCAAGGACCGTTCCGTGACCTACGATGCGCACATGAAGGTGGGCGTCAGACTCATCAACCGTCAGACCGGCGAGCTGAAGACCGCGCAGATCTACATGGGCGACTTCCCCCTCATGACGGAGAACGGTACTTTCGTTATCAACGGCGCGGAGCGTGTCATCGTTTCGCAGCTCGTTCGTTCCCCCGGCGTTTACTACGGCGTCGAGGTTGACAAGCAGGGAAAGCATATCTACACGGCTACCGTCATTCCGTACCGCGGCGCGTGGCTCGAATATGAGACTGATACCGCCGGCGTGTTCTTTGTTAAGATCGACAAGACGAGAAAGATTCCGATCACCGTCCTGATCCGTGCGCTCTGCCCGGTCGGGGAAGATTCCGATGAGGCGATCTTCCGCATGTTCGGTGAAGAGGATATGCTTGTCGCCACCCTCGCGAAAGATGAGTGCGCCACTCTCGCGATGGAGAACGATACTTCCTTCCGCGACGAAGCGCTGAAAGAGATCTACAAGAAGCTCCGTCCCGGCGAGCCTCCGCTCGTTGAGAGCGCGGAGATGCTGGTCAACAACCTCTTCTTTGATCCGAAGCGCTATGACCTCGCCGCCGTCGGACGCTATAAATATAATAAGAAGCTTGCGATCGGTCCCCGTGTCGTCGGCTTTATCCTTGCCGCTCCGGTCGTGAACGCGCTGACCGGCGAGATCGTCGCCGAAGAGGGCACGCTCGTGACACAGGAGATCGCCGCGAAGATCGACGACAGCCTGACCGAGGAGATCCTCGTGAAGGACGAGCTCGGCAACACCGTGAAGGTGTTCGGCAACGGCACCGGCAGACCCGAGCTGCTCCTCGGCTTCGACCTTGAGGACGCGGGCGTAAAGCCCGGCGAGAAGGTCCGTCTCTCCGTCCTTCGCGACATCATCGCGAAAGCGGACGAGGAAGGGCAGACCGGCGATGCCCGTACCTATTTCATCAAGAAGCTGGCGAAAGAGCAGATCGCTCTTCTTCAGCCGAAACATATCACGAAAGAAGACATCTTTGCCTCCGTCAACTACCTGATCGGACTCTCTCACGGCATCGGCACGACCGACGACATCGACCATCTCGGCAACCGTCGTCTCCGCTGTGTCGGA
>CALAFS010000147.1 GCA_937892405.1 uncultured Clostridia bacterium | reverse complement strand
AACATCTCGCACTCCGGTTAAAGTTTTCACTCTTATTATAATAGTTCCTTCGCGTAAAGTCAAACATTTTTTGTGAATTCGGTTGACTCTTTCGGATTTTTATGATAAAATACCTTTTGCAAAAGAATTTTACAACCGAAAAGAGGTTTTTCTATGACAGTCACACGCTTTGCGCCGAGTCCGACCGGCTATATGCACATCGGAAATCTGCGCACCGCTCTTTATTCCTACCTGATTGCAAAGCATGACGACGGTCGCTTCATTCTGCGGATTGAGGACACCGACCGCGAGCGTCTCGTTGAGGGGGCAACCGATATTATCAAGTCGACGCTCCGCACCACGGGGCTGCTCTGGGACGAGGGTCCCGATGTCGGCGGCGAACACGGACCGTATGTACAGAGCGAGCGGAAAGAAATTTATCTTGAATATGCGAAAAAACTCGTGGATCTCGGCTATGCCTACTATTGCTTCTGCTCCAAGGAGCGTCTCGAAAAACTGCACGAAGAGGACGCCGTCGGCGGCTATGACCGTCACTGCCGCAATCTTTCTGCCGAGGAAGTAAAGCGCAATCTCGAAGCGGGCATGCCTTATGTCATCCGTCAGAAGATGCCCCTTTCCGGTGTGACAAGCTATACCGACTCGGTCTTCGGCGAGATCTCCATGAACAATGAAGAGCTTCAGGATCAGATTCTTATCAAGGCGGACGGATTCCCGACCTACAACTTCTGCCATGTCATCGACGACCATCTGATGGGAGTCACGCATGTGGTACGCGGCTCGGAATATCTGACCTCGACGCCGAAATATGTTCTGCTCTATGACGCTTTCGGCTGGGAACGCCCCTGCTATGTGCACCTCCCGCTGATGATGGGAAAGAACGCGGACGGCTCGGTCTCCAAGCTGTCGAAACGGCACGGTGCGGTATCCTTTTCCGACCTGCTCGCAGACGGATATCTTCCCGCGGCGATCATCAACTATATTGCCCTTCTCGGCTGGTGCCCGAAGGAATCCGAGCGGGAGTTCTTCACGCTTCCCGAGCTTGTCGAGGCCTTCACGATCGACGGTGTTTCAAAATCCCCCGCCGTTTTCGACTATGAAAAGCTCCTGTGGTTCAACGGCGAATATATTCACAAGATGACGGACGAAGAATTTCTCGCTACGGCGGAAAAGTTCATTCACAGTGACATTCCCGCGTCGGTGAACAAAGGAAAAATGCTTTCTCTTCTCAAGACGAGAATTCAGAAGTTCTCGGAGCTTGACGAGCGCATGGCGTTCTTCCTTGCGCTTCCCGACTACGAAAAAGAGTTGTTCCTCAACAAGAAGAACAAGATCACAGAATTCGGGACGGTGAAGACGGTTCTTTCTGCCGCACGCGAAATTCTCGTGACGCTCGACACTTTCGATAACGACACGCTCTTCGCCTCCCTCACACCGCTCTCCGAGCGCCTCGGATTGAAGACGGGCGCCGTCATGTGGTGTCTGCGCATTGCGGTCTCCGGTCTTGCCGCCACGCCCGGCGGCGCCACCGAGATCATGGAGGTCATCGGAAAAGACGAGACGATCTCCCGTATCGACCGCGCGCTTTCCGTGCTCTGATTGATTGAAAAGCCCCTCTGTCGGAAACCCGACAGAGGGGCTTTTCGTGCTCCGGAACACGGCTTCACTTTCATATCCCCGGAAAATATATACTTTTTGACGGAAAACCTGCATGATTTTGAATTTTCTCTTGCAAAAAGAAGAATTTCGTGCTATACTGTAACATGCTGTGTTACAGCCACTACAACGAATCTTCAGAGGTGTCTCATGACCATTGATATTGCCAGACGGATCAAGGATTTTTATCCGACCTTCTCCAAGGGACAGAAAAAGATCGCAACCGCCGTTCTGAACGAATATGATAAGGTCGCCTACATGACCGCCGCCGCACTCGGCAAAAAGGTCGGCGTGTCGGAGTCGACCGTTGTCCGCTTTGCCAACGAGCTCGGCTTTGAGGGATACGCGGAATTTCAGCGTGCCGTGCAGGAGCTTGTCCGCACACGTCTTACGCCGAATCAGAGAATCGAAATGACAAAGGCGCGGATCGGACACGGCGACCTCGTCGAGAATGTCATGGAGGCGGACATCGCCAAAATCCGTTACACTCTCGACACGCTGAACCGTGACGCTTTTCATGCCGCGGTGGACGCGATTCTCGAGGCGCGCAACATTTATGTGATGGGCGCGCGATGCTCGGAGGCGCTCGCGTTCTTTCTGAAATACAACCTCTCCCTGATCTTCGACAATGTACATTTCGTACAGCCGACCTCAACGGGCGAAGTGTTTGAGCAGATCCTCGACATCGGTGAAGCCGATGTCTTCATCGCTTTCTCGTTCCCCCGCTATTCCTCGAAGATGGTCAGCGCCGTCAAGTTCGCGAAAAAGAACAACGCCTCGGTCGTCGTCATCACCGACTCGGAGATCTCGCCGCTGGCACCCTTTGCGACCTGCCTTCTGACCGCGCAGTCGGATATGGCATCCTTCACCGACTCGCTCGTCGCGCCGTTCAGCATTCTGAACGCGATGATCGTCGAGATCACGAGCCGAAGAGAACGAGAAATCACCCGCCGTCTCGAACGCCTTGAGGCAGTCTGGGACGAATTCAATGTATATACAAAGCAATGACAGAAACAGGACAAAGAAAAATCGCCGTTATCGGCGGCGGTGCCGCCGGCATGATGGCGGCGGGGACGGCATGTGCACTCGGCGCCGCCGTCACCCTCTATGAACACACAGACAGACTCGGCAAAAAGCTCGCGATCACCGGAAAGGGCAGATGCAATGTGACAAATGCCTGCACGGCGGCGGAATTCCTTGCCAATGTGCCGCACAATCCGCGCTTTCTGTACGCCGCGCTCTCGGCGTTTTCTCCCGAGGACACAGTCGCACACTTCGAGCGCCTCGGCGTGAAGCTGAAGGTGGAGCGCGGCAACCGCGTCTTCCCCGAAAGCGATCGCGCAAGGGATATCGTACTCGCCATGACGGAATACGCGGGCGGAGCGAAAAAGCGCTTTGAAAATGTCAGAGCCGTTCACCCGCGCGAAGACGGTACTTTTACCGTCACGGCAACCGGCGAAGAAATTTACGACGCAGTCATTCTCGCGACGGGTGGGCGCTCCTACCCATTAACCGGTTCGGACGGTTCCGGTTATCGGATTGCGCGGAAGCTCGGTCACACGGTGACACCGCTCTCCCCTTCGCTCGTACCGCTGGAATCTCCCGATCCGCTCTGCGCGGAGCTTCAGGGACTCTCTCTGAAGAATGTGGGAATCCGAATTACCGACGGAGGGCGTACGGTTTACGAAGACTTCGGTGAAATGCTCTTTACACACTTCGGTGTAAGCGGACCGACCGTTCTTTCCGCGTCCTCTCACCTTGTCGGGCGGGATCTCTCCTCCCTTACTTTTCATATTGATCTGAAACCGGCGCTTGACGAAGTAACGCTTGATGCACGCCTTCTCTCCGATTTTTCGGAGAGAAACAACAAGGATTTTTCCCATGCACTCGACGCGCTTCTTCCGGCGAAGCTCAAAGAGCCGCTGATCCGTCTCACGGGAATCGACCCGAGAAAGAAGGTCAATGCGGTCACGCGGGAAGAGCGGCACCGTGTGCTTTCGCTCCTCAAGGATTTCTCCTTTCCGCTCTCGGGTTTCCGCCCGATCGAAGAGGCAATTATCACCTCCGGCGGCGTCGATGTCCGCGAAGTCGTCCCCGGGACGATGGAATCCAAGCTGCACCCGGGACTTTATTTTGCGGGAGAAATCCTCGATGTGGACGCCTATACGGGCGGGTTCAATTTACAGATCGCGTTCTCGACCGGATATCTTGCGGGGACGCACGCCGCACTTCCTTATTAAACACGAAAGAAGGTTCTCTTATGATCCGTATCGCAATTGACGGTCCCGGCGGTGCCGGGAAGTCCAGTGTTGCCAAACTCCTCGCGGAGCGGCTCGGTATCCTCTATGTCGATACCGGTGCGCTTTACCGCGCCATCGGATATTATTGTCTGTCGCACGAAATCGACCCGAAAGATACCGAGGCGGTGGAAAAAGCACTTCCCGACATTCACCCGGAGCTGCATTTTACCGACCGGCAGATTCTCCTCCTGAACGGTGAAGAAGTCGGTGACAGGATCCGCACGCCAGAGGTCTCGATGGCGGCGAGCGCCGTCAGTGCCATTCCCGCAGTACGGAATTTTCTTCTCGAAACGCAGAGAAGTATTGCGAAGAAGAACAGCGTCATTATGGACGGCAGAGACATCGGAACGGTCATCCTGCCAAATGCCGATCTGAAAATCTTCCTCGTCGCGTCACCCGAGGCGCGGGCAAAACGCCGCTATGCGGAATTATGTGCAAAGGGCGTTGAAACAACCGAAGAAGCCGTCATGCGCGAGATGGAAGAGAGAGACAGAAACGATGCGAGCCGTGCGGTCGCCCCCTGTGTCAAGGCGGCGGACGCGATTTTACTCGACAACTCGAACATGACGCTGGAAGGAACGGCAGACGCTATTGTCAACCTTCTGAATCGCAAATCCGAGCTGATAAAATCGGGCAGATTTTACATGCGCATGCACCACATCTTTGCCGGCATCGTCCGTTTCTTCCAGAGAATACACATCCACGGCGCGGAAAATGTACCAATGAAGGGCGGCGTGCTCCTCTGCTCCAACCACATCGCGATCCGCGACCCCTTCCTGATCGCGGCGTCCGTGCGGCGTCCCGTGCGTTACCTTGCCAAAAAGGAACTCTTCAGCGTTCCCGTCATCCGTCAGGGCATCCGCGCCCTCGGTGCGGTACCCGTCGACCGCGGCAACAACGATGTCGCCGCACTGCGCACCTCTATCGATCTTCTGAAGCTCGGCGAGGCGGTCTCGCTCTTCCCGCAGGGGCACCGTTACCCCGGTGTCGATCCCGCGACCACACCGCGAAAAAACGGCGCGGCACTGATCGCTTATCGTGCAAAGGTGCCTGTGATTCCCGTCTGCATTAAAGTGAAAAATGTAAAGTACGGTTTCCTCAGACGCAAGGATATTTACATCGGAAAGCCGATTCCGTATGAAGAACTCGGTTTCGTTCACGGCGGTCCCGTCGAATACGAAGCGGCGACAGATAAGATCTTTTCCGAGATCGTCGCGCTCGGCGGGTACGGAAAAACGGGCGGAAAACCCAAATGATCCGCGTCTCGGAATCCGCCGGCTTCTGCCCCGGGGTGCGACGCGCCGCAGAGGCAACGGAGGCGCTCGCCGACCGGGAAAAAGAAGGCGTCTATACGCTCGGAGAGCTGATTCACAACCGCGTGTATACGGAAGGACTTTCGGCACGCGGCGTCGGAATCCTCACCCCCGAGGAAGTACCCGCGCTTCTGCGAGCGCGCGGGGAGAATCCCACAACCGTCATCATCCGCACGCACGGCATCCCGAAAGAAGAGGAAGCGACACTCCGCCGTCTGGAGAAAGAATTCCCTGCCTTCCGCCTTGTCGACATGACATGTCCGTATGTCAAGCGTTTGCAGAAAATTGCCGAAGAAAATACAGGGGAGGACACCTTCTTTCTCCTTTACGCCGACCCGAATCACCCGGAGGCAAAGGGCGTCATCAGCTATGCAAAGGGAGAAAAAGCAATGTTCTCCTCTCCCGAAGAACTGAAGGCACTCGATTTCAAGGGCAAAATACCCATATTATGCTCGCAAACCACGCAAAATTTGGGCGAATTCAAAAAAATAAAAAAAATTTTGAAAAATCTATATACAAACGCGATTTTTTTTGATACAATATGTAGTGTTACTGAAAAAAGGCAAGAGGAAGCGGTAAGAATCGCCGCAGTCTCCGACGCGATGATCGTGATCGGCGGACACAACAGCTCCAACACGCAGAAACTCTATGACCTTTGCCGGGCGGTATGTCCCGATACCGTGCGGATCGAGACGGCGGGCGATGTGTTCCCCGATTTCGGAAAAGTGCATCAAAATATCGGAATCACCGCGGGTGCCTCGACGCCCCGCGCGATAATAACGGAGGTTTTTAACGCAATGACAGCACAAGAAAACAATTTCGCAACCATGCTGGAGGAATCACTCACAACTTTACATACAGGAGACATCGTCAAGGGTACCGTGTACGCCGTCAACGACGCGGAGATCTATCTGGATCTCGGCGCGAAGTTCACCGGTATCATTTCCAAAGATCAGATCACTGATGACGCGTCGGCGAAGCTCTCCGATATGTTCAAGGTCGGAGATGAGGTCGAGGCATTCGTTATCCGTGTCGAAGACGGTAAGGGTGTCGCCACGCTCTCGAAGAAGAGAGTCGACAGAGACAAGAACTGGGTCGTTCTCAAGGAAGCCTTTGAGAACGGTGAAGCCGTGGAAGGCGTCGTAAACGCCGTTGTCAAGGGCGGTGTCACCATGGACATCGCGGGCAACCGTGTTTTCGTCCCCGCCTCGCAGACCGGTATTCCGAAGGACGGTGACATGACCGTTCTCGTCGGAACGAAGCAGAAAGTCAAGATCATCGAATTCGACGAAACCAAGAAGAAAGCCATCGCTTCGATCAAGGTTATTCTGAACGAAGAAAAGAAAGAGCGCGAAGCCGCCATTTGGGCAAGCCTCGAGGTCGGTCAGCACTTCATGGGTACGGTCAAGAACCTTGTTCCCTACGGTGCGTTTGTCGACATCGGCGGTATTGACGGTATGGTTCACAATTCCGAGCTTTCCTGGAAGCGGATCAAGCATCCCTCGCAGGTCGTCAGTGTCGGTCAGCAGATTGATGTCTTCATCAAGGAGCTTGACCCCGAAAAGAAGCGCATTTCCCTCGGCTACAAGACGCAGGAAAACGACATGTGGTTCCAGTTCACGCAGAAGTATCATGTCGGCGATGTTGTTCCCGCGAAGATCGTTTCTCTCATGCCCTTCGGTGCATTCGCCGAGGTATATCCCGATGTTGACGGTCTGATTCACATCTCCCGTATCTCGATCAACAGAGTCAACTCCCCTGCCGATGTTCTTTCGGTCGGACAGGTTGTCAATGTCAAGATCACCGAGATCGACGATGAGAACCGCAGACTCGCCCTTTCGATCCGCGCACTGGAAGAAGAAGCCAGACGCGAAGAGGAAGCGAAAGCACGCGCAGAAGAAAAGGCTGCCCGCCTCGCCGAAGAAGAGGAAGAGAGAAAGAAAGAAGAGGAAGAAAGAGCCGATATGGCTCCCTACATCGTGGGATCCATCTGATTTCACACTACCTCTATGCCAAACGGTTCTGCCGACAGGCGGAAAAACCATCTTACAAATAACCCGTAACACAGGGTGAAAAGGGAGAATGATCCGTACACTTGCGGCTCATTCTCCCCTTTTCTGTTTCCGAATTGTTTTCCTGCACTTTATAAAGAGACAAAAAACGGTACCCGCTCAGAAAACCTGTATCGGGTACCGTTTTTTTAATCCAGTTCTTTTTTGCCGGTATAAAGTTCGTAATATCTTCCCTTCTCGGCAAGAAGAGATTCGTGGTTTCCGCGCTCGATGATCTCTCCCTTTTCGAGCACCATGATGGCATCCGCGTTTCTGACCGTGGAGAGACGGTGTGCGATGACAAAGGTCGTGCGGTTCTTCATCAGGCGATCCATACCGTGCTCGATATGACGCTCGGTTCTGGTATCGACCGAGGAGGTCGCCTCATCGAGGACGAGGATCGGTGCCTTGGAAAGTGCGGCACGCGCGATGTTCAGAAGCTGACGCTGTCCCTGCGAAAGGTTCGCGCCGTCTCCTTCCAGCACCGTGTCATAACCGTGCTCAAGACGCATGATAAAGCTGTGTGCGCTTGCGGTCTTTGCCGCCTCGATAACCTCTTCGTCCGTGGCATCAAGTCTGCCGTAGCGGATATTCTCCCTTACGGTGCCCGTAAAGAGGTGGGTATCCTGAAGTACCATGGCAATGTTCTCGCGGAGATAGTCGCGCTTATAATGCTTCAGGGGAACGCCATCGATCGTGATTTCGCCTGAGTCGATATCGTAGAAGCGGTTCAGCAGGTTTGTAATCGTGGTTTTTCCCGCGCCGGTCGAACCGACGAACGCGATCTTCTGTCCCGGATGTGCATAAAGCGTTATGTTTTTCAGAATGGTTTTCCCGGGGACATAACCGAAGGTGACATCATTCAAAACGACATCGCCGGTGATCGGCGTCTCCACGGCATCGGGTTCGTCGGGCGTCTCGGGTTTCTCATCCATGACACCGAACACACGCTCCGCTCCGGCAAGCGCCGCGAAGATCGTCGACATCTGCATAGAAATCTGGTTGATGGGCATGGAGAACTGCTTGGAATAGCCGGCAAAGACAGTCAGTGCACCGGGGGTCAGTCCGCTCGTGCACATAAGGACACCGCCGATACCGACCGTCAGCGCATAGCTGACCTGGCTCGTATTGCCCATGATAGGACCCATAATGCCGCCGAAGAACTGTGCGTAAAACTGTTTGTCGCGAAGATCTTCGTTCAGTGTACCGAATTCTTCCATACAGGTCTCTTCGTGGTTGAAGACCTTGATGACCTTCTGGCCTGCCACGGTCTCCTCGATATAGCCGTTCACGGCGCCGAGCGCCGCCTGCTGTCCGATATAATACTTCGACGAGCGTTTACCGATCACGCCGCCGCCGAAGATGAAGATCGGAATAAAGGCAATGGTAATCAGCGTCAGATAGATATTCGTCGTCAGCATGAAGATGAAGGTACCGATCAATGTGATAACCCCGCTGACAATGGAGGTCAGAGAGTTCGAGAGCATGGTATCAATGTTATCAATATCGTTGGTGTAACGGCTCATCACCTCACCCGTCGGGTTCGCGTCGTAATAGCGGACGGGGAGAGACTGCATCTTCGTGAAGAGATCGTAACGGATCTTTTCGATGGAGTTCTGCGTGACATCAAGCATCAGGCGCGACTGGAGGTAGTTCGTGAAAGCGGCAAGGAAATATACCACCGCCAGAATCAGAAGCGCCGTAAAGACATAAACCGTCACAGCGGACGCCGTCGTCCCCATCAGGGAGGAAATGAACGGCAGGGAGACGAATGCCTCGATAACGCGGTCCGCCACCTTCTCGATCGCACTCGGCACGATCACGGCAGAGGGGTTCACCGCTAAGGTGATACGGTTGATGATCGGAGCGATCAGATAGGACCCGCAAAGGTAGAAGACCGTATGCAGGATCATGGAAAGAAAGACAAGGATCAGACGGACTTTATAAACGCCGACATAATGGAGCAGGCGCTTTACGGTGGCACCGACATTCTTCGGCTTCCCTCCGCCGTGAATACGGGGACCTCCGGGACCGTGGCCGCGACCGCCGCCGCGCTTCCCGTCTTTGCCCATGCTGTTGTATTGTTTTTGCAATTCGGAAAGTGATCTTGCCATACTCACGCCTCCTTCTTATCCTGCTGAGAATAGCAGATTTCCTGATACTCGGTGTTATCGCGAAGAAGCTCTTCGTGCGTGCCGATACCCGTGATTTTTCCTTCGTTCATCACCACGATCTTATCGGCATCTTTCACCGAGGAGATTCTCTGGGCGATAATAAGTTTCGTACAGCCGGCAAGATCCTCCGAGAAGGACTTGCGGATCTGTGCCTCGGTCGCCGTATCCACGGCGCTCGTCGAGTCGTCGAGGATCAGCACCTTCGGCCTTTTCAGAAGTGCACGGGCAATGCAAAGACGCTGTTTCTGACCGCCGGAAACATTCGCACCGCCTTTTTCAAGCATGGTGTCGTATCCGTCGGCAAAAGCGGTGACAAACTTATCCGCCGCGGCGTATTCCGCCGCGCGACGCACCTCGTCGTCGCTCGCGTTTTCATCTCCCCAACGGAGATTTTCCGCGATACTGCCTGCAAATAACACATTCTTTTGAAGAACCATACCGATTCCTTCGCGCAGGTGGTAAAGCGAATAGTCCTTGACATTCACATCGTCGACCAGCACCTCTCCGCTGTCCGCGTCATAAAGACGCGCGATCAGAGAGACAAGCGTTGTCTTTCCGCAACCGGTAGATCCGATAATGCCGACGGTCTCACCGGGATTGATCGTCAGGTTGATATCGTCGAGAACCTTTTCCTCGCTGTTCTTGAAATAGCGGAAGGAGACATCGCGAAATTCGATCTTTCCTTCCTTTACCGTGAGGTCGGGGTTCTTCGCATCCGCGTCGTCGAGGTCGAGCTTTTCGTCCAGCACCTCACAGATACGCTTGCCCGATGCCATAGCACGGGAGGAGATCATGAAGAGCATGGCGACCATCATCAGAGAGGAAAGAATCTGAGAAACATAAGTAATGAACGCGGAGAGATCTCCGATCTGCATCCCGCCGTCCAGAACGATCCCGTGGCCGAACCAGATTACCGCGATCGTCGTGGCGTACATGAAGAGGTTCATGACGGGCATGATAAAGATCATGATACGCATGGCGCTCATGCCGGCGTCTTTCAGTTCGCTGTTGGCTTTTCCGAACTTTTCGATTTCCCTGTCTTCTCTGACAAAGGACTTGACAACTCTGACATTGGTGATGTTTTCCTGCACGGTGGAGTTCAGATTGTCGATCTTCTTCTGCATCTTATTGAAATGCGGATAGCCTCTCGAAATGATGAAACCGAGCGTCAGAAGCAGAAGCGGAATGACAACCGCGAAGACAACGGAAAGCGAGGGCTTCAGCGCGATCGCCATAATCAAACCGCCGATCATCATGCCGGGAGCACGCAATGCCATGCGGAGAAGCATGTTGACGAAGTTCTGCAGCTGCGTGACATCGTTCGTCAGTCTCGTCACAAGAGAACCGGACGAGAATTTATCAATATTGGCAAACGAATACTTCTGAATCTTGTTATAGGCGTCCTGACGGAGATCGGTCGCGAAGTTGACCGATGCCTTTGCGCCGAAGTAAGCGCCACCGACGCCGCCCGCCATCATAAGAAGTGCCGTCAGCACCATCAGAGCGCAGACGCCGAGACTGCCGCCCACCGTGAGGGTGCCGGCGTTCGCGTCGTTGATGACGATCGAAAGAAGCTTCGGCATGACGACTTCTCCGACGACCTCAACGATCATGCAGATCGGTCCGAGTATGAAAAACGGCAGATAGGGTTTGATGTACTTATACCATCGTTTCATAAATTTTCCTTTCCGCTACCGCAGCATTTGCGATAGCTTTCAATGTTTGCCCGGATTTTCTCAAGACAGGAGATATAGTCGAGAAGCTCTTCTTCCGTGAACCCCGAGAAGAGGTATCTGTCGGTCTCGCGGAAAAGCTTTCGCGAACGCTCGACCATTTCCCTTCCTTTTTCGGTGATCTCAATCCGGTTGTAACGGTTGTCTTCCCCGAGAGATCGGGATATGTAGCCGTCGGTCTCGAGCTTCCGCAAGGCACCGGTCACTGCCGCCTGCGAAATGTTGAACCGCTCGGCAATTTCCTTTTGCGAAGCGAGCGCGCCTTCCTCGGCGATGTGCATCAGAATAAAATGCTGTCCCCTGTGCAGCCCGATGTCGTTGATCTTCGCGTCAATCATCGACTTGTGCATGCGGTCGGTGGTGATCATGCCGGCGATCGCACGGGAAACCAGTTCTTCCTTCATCGTTTCTCCTTTCTTTTTGATGATTAACAACTTAATTATTAAGCACTTAATTATTATATCCGATTTCAAAAAAATGTCAAGGGGTGAAACGGAAAGATTCACATATATTTAATATTTTTTGACAGACGGTATAGAAGAGACTCTTGCTTTTCCCCGTTTTTTGTGCTACAATGAAGACAAAACGGGAGGCGGCTATGATTCAGACAACGCTATGCTACATCGAGCGGGACGGGAAGTATCTGATGCTTCACCGCACGAAGAAAAAACAGGATATCAACCATGACAAATGGATCGGCATCGGCGGCAAGTTCGAGGCGGGAGAGTCCCCTTTTGACTGTGTCCGCCCCGAGGGTTCGGGAAAGACGGGACTGACGCTGATTTCCCCTTTCTATCGCGGGATCATCACCTTTGTCTCCGAAGGCGGTGAAACCGAATATATGCACCTCTTCACTGCCGACCGTTTCGACGGCTGTCTGTCGGAGACCTGCGACGAAGGAGAGCTTGCATGGGTGGATAAACGCCTTGTGTATGATCTCGCACTCTGGGAAGGCGACAGACTCTTTCTCTCCCTTCTCGATACGGAAAAGCGCTTTTTCTCCTTGAAGCTGATCTACCGGGGAGATACGCTGATCTCGCATACTCTGGAGTTCTCTGCCGATGAATAACGAGGAATATGAAGTTATCTATTCGGCAAGACGCACCAT
>CALAFS010000146.1 GCA_937892405.1 uncultured Clostridia bacterium | reverse complement strand
CGCCCTCATGGGGGAAAAAATGTCCGCGGGGGGCGGGGTCCCCGCCCCCGCCGTTATTCCCCGCGCCGGCGAAGATTCTGACACTCTCGCCGCGTGCGACACGCGCACGCACGGCAGAGGCGACGGCATGCCCGCTCCGGCGCATGAGCTCCCGTGTGGGAATGTTCAGTGTCGTCGCCGCGTAGGCGTCAATTTTACGGATATCCGAGGATTTTGCGAGTTTCACGGGTTTTCCTCCCCAAGTCTTCCGAAAAACGGAGATTTTTTAGAAAAAATGCAACAAAACCTATTTACAAATCGGATTTTTTTTGATATAATGAATAATACAAAGAGGAAAGGAACGGTCAGATACCATGGCAAAGAAACTCATCATCACCATCGCGAGACAATACGGGAGCGGCGGACGCGAAATCGGCGGAAAGGTCGCCGAGATGCTCGGCATCCCGCTCTATGATAAAGAAATCATCAAGGACGCCGCCGCAGAGGGCGACCTTCACATTGATGTCGCGAAAAAAGCGGACGAGACGGCGGCAAACAGCCTACTCTACACGCTTGCCATGGGATCGAATGTGCTCGGCACCTCGATGGCGTTCGGCTACAAGATGCCCCTCAACGACAAACTCTTCATCTTACAGTCCGATGTCATCAAGCGCTATGCCAAAGAGGGCAGCTGTGTCATCATCGGTCGGTGCGCCGACTATGTCCTGCGCGAGGAGCCGAACCTGCTCAAAATCTTCATCTACGGTGATCTCGAACACAGAAAAGAGCGTGTCGCGGAGCGTCACCCCGAGCTGAAGTCCTCGCAGGTCATCGACGCGATTAACAAGACCGACAAGCGCCGTGCCTCCTACTACAACTTCTACACCGGGAACAAGTGGGGCAAGTATGACAACTATGATCTCGCCATCAACTCTTCGACCGTCGGTATCGAGGGGACTGCGCGGCTGATCGCCGCGTTCGCAAAAGCGAAGATGGAAGAAAACTGAATCCAGGTCAAAGAAAATCGGCGGCGCGGCGGTCAGAACCATCGCGCCGCCGTCTTTTTTGCGGGCAGATCAGAAGTTCTCGGGGTAGACGCCCTCCGCCTTCAAACGGCGGAACGCCTCGACGACGGCTTCTTTGTCCTCTTTATAGGTGACGCCGTACCATTTATCGGTATTGTCGAGGACGCGGACATCGGCGCGCCCTTCCCCGATCAGATCGGAGACAACGCTCGGAAGGAAGAACTCGCATTTTTCGGGGTTCTTTTGCAGGTTCTCGCGAAGGAAGGTGGGGAAACGGTCGCGGCACTCGCGGATATAGGAGGGAGTGAAGCCCCAGAGGTTCATCGACACGAGGGTGTCGGGATCAAGCGTCGTCTCGGTGTCGCCCTCGACATAATAGATGCTGTCGCCGCGGACGCCGATCTTCGTACGCTCGACGATCTCTGTCAGCATACCGTGCTCATCCTGCGAGCAGATGCCGCGGGAGACCGTCCCCTGCTCGGTGACGGTATTTTTGATACGGTAACCGACCATGGCATAGTGATACTTGCCCTCGTCGTTTGTATTCTTCAGAAATTCATAGATCTTCGAGAAGGCGTGCGCGCCGTAGTAGTCGTCTGCGTTGATGACGGCGAAGGGCGCGTCGATGGTGCCGAGGGTGCAGAGAATGGCATGCGCGGTGCCCCACGGCTTCTTGCGTCCTTCGGGAACCGTAAAGCCTTCGGGCAGTTTATCAAGCTCCTGGAAGACATATTTGACATTGATATTCTTCCCCGCGAGATGGCGATCCATAACCTCGCGGAATTCATGCTCGATCTCATGCTTGATGATAAAGGTCACATCGCGGAAACCGGCGCGGATCGCGTCGTAGATCGAAAAGTCGATGATAATATGTCCGGCGTCGTCCACGGGATCAATCTGCTTCAATCCTCCGTAGCGGCTCCCCATACCGGCAGCCATAATGACAAGTTCCGGGTTCTTCATAGTTTTTCTCCTTATATAATAGGCAGAGTCTGCCCGTTTGTACCTTCATTTTATCATATTCCGGAAAAAATTGCAAGGGGCGGGCGGAATTTTGGGAAAATAGTACCAAATTCCCGTTCGTTTTTACCAAAACGGAAAGTTACGGAATGGATTCGGATTTTGCACCGTCATCATTGATTTCTACCGTTTTCAGTCTGTTTTTACGGTTTCTTGTCTTTTTCTGCCGATATTCCCCTTGTTTTTGTGCTGTGCGCCTCTGCCGCGGCGAAAGTCTTCCGAGGAAGCAGGCGGATTTTTCTCTTGATCTTTATTTTCTACCGTTTTCCGACGGATTTTGATTCTTTTTCTCTTCTTTTCTTCCTTACGGCGTTTTTTTCGCGAAAATTCTCCGCAAAGGACTTGAAAAGCGGACGAAAATGCGCTATAATATACAGGAATAAAAAGAAGGAAGGAAGAAGAACCATGAGTCAATTTCACCTCATCGACCACCCCCTGATCCAGCACAAGCTCACCATCATGAGAAACAAGAACACCTCCACGAAGGATTTTCGTGAGCTGCTCAACGAAATCTCCATGCTGATGGGCTACGAGATCACCCGTGACCTCCCCCTCAAGGATGTCACCGTGGAGACTCCCGTCGCTACCGCTACTCTGAAAAAGCTCTCCGGCAAGAAGCTTGCCATCGTTCCGATTCTCCGCGCCGGTCTCGGCATGGTGGACGGACTTCTCAAGCTGATCCCCTCCGCCCGTGTCGGTCATATCGGTCTTTACCGTGACCCCGAAACCCACACGCCCGTGGAATACTATTGCAAGATGCCGCCCGATATCGGCGAGCGTCTCGTCATCATCGTGGATCCGATGCTGGCGACCGGCGGTTCCTCTTCCGACGCCATCACCATGGTGAAAAAGAGAGGCGCCAAGAACATTCTCTTGATGTGCCTTGTCGCCGCCCCCGAGGGTGTCGCAAAAGTACAGAAGGATCACCCCGATGTCGATATTTACTGTGCCGCACTCGACCAGTGTCTGAACGAGCACGCGTACATTGTTCCCGGTCTCGGCGATGCCGGCGACCGTATCTTCGGAACGAAGTAAGCCTCCCCGTTCTTTCCCCGGAGCCGTCGCGACAGGTGACGGCTCCTTCTTTTTCTTCTTCCTTCCCCCCTCGATATTCCGCGCCGAAAGGCGCACCGCGATAAAAACGAAAGGAGCCCGTATGCACGAGATACAGATCGGAAAAAACGACGCCGGTCAGCGCGTCGACAAATTCCTCACGAAGTCCCTCGGTCTGCCGACGGGACTTCTTTACAAAGCGATCCGTACCAAAAAAATCAAGTGCAACCGCAAGCGCACCGAGCCTTCGGCGATCCTCGCCGAGGGGGACATGCTCCAGTGCTTTCTCCCCGATGAATTCTTTACAAAGCGAAAAGAAGATACTTCTCTTGCCCGCGTGACGCCGAACCTCGACATTCTCTACGAAGACGAACACCTTCTCCTCGTCAACAAGCGTCCGGGGCTGACCGTGCACGAAGACGAGCACACAGCGACCGACACGCTGATTACAAGAATTCAGGCTTACCTTTACCAAAAGGGGGAGTATGACCCGGCGGGGGAACAGAGCTTTGCCCCCGCGCTGTGCAATCGGATCGACCGCAACACGGGTGGCATCGTGATCGCCGCGAAGGACGCGATGACCCTGCGTGTGATGAACGAAAAGATCCGCGACCGTCAGATCGACAAATACTATCTCTGCGCCGTGCACGGAATCCCCGCGCCGCGGGAGGCACTGCTCTCGGGGTATTTATTGAAAGACGAAAGGAACAACCGCGTGAAGGTCTACGAAAAGTTCCCGCCGAAGGGGGCAAAGGAGATCCGCACAAAGTACCGCATCGTGGCGACAAACGGTGATCTTTCCCTTCTCGAAGTCGAGCTTCTGACCGGGCGGACGCACCAGATCCGCTCGCACCTCGCCTTCATCGGGCACCCGCTCCTCGGTGACGGAAAGTACGGAATCAACAAAGGGGATCGCGAGCGGGGCTACCGCTATCAGGCGCTCTATTCCTACCGTCTGCGCTTCTCTTTTCACGGAGAGCCGACGCCGCTCGACTATCTTTCGGGCAAGGAATTCTCCATCCCGAAGGATAGAATCTACTTCGTCAAAGAATTCTTCCGCGGGGCAGAAAACGACTGATTTTTTGTAAATATCAGAGAATTTGCAAACATTTCTTTTCATAAATACAAAAGCCGCCGTGCAGGCAATGCCCGCACGGCGGTTTTTGCGTTTTTCGATTATTCAAAGGCGGAGAGCATTTTTCGCTCCGAGGCGTTCCATTTTCGGCGCGGCGTTTTCCGGTTTATCGGTCATTTTCTCCCGGTGGAGCCGAAGCCGCCGGCGCCGCGGTCGGTATCGCTCAGGGTGTCGGCTTCGACAAATTCCGCGCGGAGATAGGGGGTGATGACCAGCTGCGCGATGCGCTCACCGCCCGCGACGGTCGCGGTCTCGTCCGAATGGTTATGTAAGCCGACCATAAACTCACCGCGATAGTCGGAGTCGACGACACCGACCTTATTCGCCGGGGCGAGTCCGCGCTTTGTCGCGATGCCCGAGCGGGCGAAGATCAGTCCGCAATATCCTTCGGGCAGTTCCATCGCAAGCCCCGTATGGATCATGACGGTGGCGTGCGGGGGGATCACGATGTCCTCCCCCGTGAGAGCGTAGAGATCGGCACCCGCCGCCGAAGCGGAGCCGTAGGTCGGGATCGTGGCGCGCTCATCGAGTCTGATAAATTTCACTTGCATTTTCGGATTCTCCTTTTTATTTTTTCTGATAGGTTCTGTCCTCGCGGCAACCGTCCCAGATGACGATCTCTCCTGCGGCACGGGTCTTGTTCAGGTCGATGATTCTCTGGTTCGCCGAGCCGCGGAAGCGGAGACCTATGCTCTTCTGCTCTTCGATATAGCGCCCGTCGACCAGAATGTCGGCATAGGAAAGAAGCTCTTCGGTGATGTCGAGATGCTTCGGGTGCTCGCCGAGAGCACCGGTCAGCTCCTCGTAGAGGTTGCCGGTATAGATCCAGATGCTCTTTTTCGGGAAGCGGCGGCGCATCTCACGAAGAAACGGCAGGAGGGCGCGCTGATTTTCGGGTTCCATCGGCTCGCCGCCGAGGACGGTAAGCCCGGCGATGACGGGATTCTCAAAGGTGGCGAAGATTTCTTCTTCCGTCTCTTTTGTAAAGGGCGCGCCGTAGTCGAACGCCCATGTCTCCCGGTTGAAGCAGTTCTTGCAGGCGTTGCGGCAACCGCTGACAAAAAGAGAGGTGCGGATTCCCTCGCCGTTGGCAATGTCGTTTTTCTTAATGGCTCCGTAATACATGCGGTGCTCCTTTTTATTTCAAACCGAGTTTTTCGCGGAGGTACTGTCCGGTATATGAATTTTCGCACGCGGCGACCTCTTCTGGTGTGCCCTTGGCAATGACCGTGCCGCCCGCGTCTCCGCCCTCGGGTCCAAGGTCGATGATATAGTCGGCGGTCTTGATAAGGTCGAGGTTATGCTCGATGACGATGACGGTATTCCCCGCGTCGGCGAGGCGGTCGAGAATGGTAATCAGTTTGGAAACATCCTCGGTATGAAGTCCCGTCGTCGGCTCGTCCAGGATATAGATCGTCTTGCCGGTGGAATGACGGGCAAGTTCGGTCGCGAGCTTGACTCTCTGTGCTTCACCGCCCGAGAGGGTGGTGGAGGACTGACCGATTTTGATATAGCCGAGTCCGACATCATAGAGGGTCTGGAGCTTCTTTTTCAGTCTCGGGAGATCCGAGAAGAAGGTCAGCCCTTCTTCGACGCTCATCTCGAGGGCATCGTAAATGTTCTTCCCTTTGTATCTGACTTCCAGCGTATCGCGGTTATAGCGTTTACCCTTGCAGACCTCGCACTTGACATAGACATCGGGAAGAAAGTTCATCTCGATGCACATGACGCCGTCGCCCTGGCACGCCTCGCATCTGCCGCCCCTGACATTGAAGGAAAATCTGCCGGCGTCGTAGCCGCGCGCCTTTGCGTCCTGTGTGCGGGCGAAGAGATCGCGGATATCGGCGAAAAGTCCGGTATAGGTTGCGGGATTCGAGCGCGGGGTGCGCCCGATGGGGCTCTGGTCGATGGCGATGACCTTATCGAGATATTCCATGCCGGTGACGCCGTCGCACTTGCCGGGATAGGTGGTGGAGCGGTTCAGCGTCTTGGCAAGCGTCTTATAAAGGACGGAATTGATAAGAGAGGACTTCCCGCTTCCCGAAACGCCGGTGACGGCGGTAAAGGTGCCGAGGGGGAAGGAGACATCAATATGCTTGAGGTTATTTTCGGCGGCGCCGTGCACCGTCAGAAAATGTCCGTTGCCGGGGCGGCGGTTCTTCGGCACGGGGATACATTTCCGCCCCGAGAGATAGGCGCCGGTGATGGACTTCTCACATGCGGCGACCTCATCGGGGGTGCCGGCGGCGACGACCTCGCCGCCGTGAATCCCGGCGCCGGGTCCGATGTCGACGATGTAGTCCGCCTCCCGCATGGTTTCCTCGTCGTGCTCGACGACGATAACGCTGTTCCCGATGTCGCGCAGGTTCTTCAGCGTGCGGATCAGCTTCCCGTTGTCTCTCTGGTGCAGGCCGATGCTCGGCTCATCGAGAATATAGAGGACACCCGTGAGAGCGGAGCCGATCTGCGTCGCAAGGCGGATTCTCTGCGCCTCGCCGCCCGAAAGAGTACCGGCGGTGCGCGCGAGGTTCAGATAATCGAGTCCGACGCTGCGGAGGAAGTTCAGTCTCGCTTTGATTTCCTTCAGGATTTCTTTGGCAATCGTCATTTCTTGCTCGGAAAGTGAAAGATTGTTTACAAAATCAATCATTTTCGTGATGGAAAGGCGGCAGATCTCGTCGATGTTCAGCCCTCCGACCGTGACCGAGAGAACGGCATCGGAAAGGCGGCGCCCTTTACAGCGCGGGCAGGGTACCTCCTCGACGAACTCCTGATAATAGTCACCGCCCTGCATACGCATGCGCTTTTCGATGATGTGGACGATGCCGTCGTAGGTGGTGAGCTGTTCTTTTCCCTCTTTTCCGAAATAGCGGGTGACGCGGTATTTTTTATCTCCCGCGCCGTACATGAGGACATGCATCTGCTCCTCGGTGAAATCGGCGAGAGGGGTGTCAAGAGTGAAGCCGTAATCCGCGCCGACCGCGGCGACCAAAGGTCCCGTCCAGGAATCCTCCGTCATGGTGCGGAAGCCGTTTGCGGCGATGCCGCCCTCGCGGAGGGAAAGCTCGGGGTGTGGCACCAGCTTCTCGGTGGAGATCCGCTGTTTATTGCCAATACCGGCGCACTCGGGACAGGCGCCGATCGGGTTGTTGAAGGAGAACATACGGGGTTCCAGCTCCGGAAAGTCGATCTGGTGCTCTTCGCAGGCGTACTTCTGCGAGAAGCTGAACTCCTCGGGTTCTTCCCCGTCGCGGGGAACGGTGGCGACGGTCACTCTGCCGTCGGCGGCGCGCAGAGCGCTCTCGACCGAATCGGAGAGGCGGGAGCGGATATCGCCGCGGAGGACAAGGCGGTCAAGGACGATGTCGACGGTATGCTTCTGATTTTTGTCAAGGCGGATCTCTTCGGTAAGATCGTACATGATCCCGTCGACGCGGACGCGGGTATAGCCGCTCTTCTTCGCGTCGGTGAAAACCTTTTCCTGCGTTCCCTTCTGCGCTTTGACGACGGGGGCAAGGACAAGGAAACGCGTCCCCTCGGGGAGCGCTAAAATCTTCTCGACAATCTGATCGAGGGACTGCTGTTTGATTTCTTTCCCGCAGATCGGGCAATGCGGGATTCCGACGCGGGCATAGAGCAGTCGCAGATAATCGTAGATCTCTGTGACGGTGCCGACGGTGGAACGGGGGTTCTTCGATGTGGTCTTCTGGTCGATGGAGATCGCCGGAGAGAGTCCCTCGATCAGATCGACATCCGGCTTGTCCATCTGCCCGATGAACATTCTCGCATAGGAGGAGAGACTCTCGACAAAGCGGCGGTGCCCCTCGGCGTAGAGCGTATCGAACGCGAGCGAGGACTTTCCGCTTCCCGAAAGTCCGGTGAAAATGACGAGCTTATCCCGCGGGACGACGAGGTCGATGTTCTTCAGATTGTTGACGCGGGCGCCTTTGATAATGATATTTTTTGCCATGGCAATTTCCTGTATCGTGGTGGTTTTATTTTGTGGTTCTCAGATCGCGGATTCTGTCCCGGAGGAACGCTGCCTTCTCGAATTCCAGCGTGCGGGACGCCTCGCGCATTTCGGCGGTGAGACGCTCGATG
>CALAFS010000145.1 GCA_937892405.1 uncultured Clostridia bacterium | reverse complement strand
TTACCGCGTTTGGTGCTCCTGCGGGAATTCGAATCCCGGACACCTTGATTAAAAGTCAAGTGCTCTACCGGCTGAGCTACAGGGGCATTTTGACCGTGCCATATTATATTAGCATAAAGAGACGGGTTTGTCAAGGGATTTTTCAAAAAAAGCAGGGAGATTTTCGAAAAAATATCGCGTCTGCGGTACAAAAGGAGCGCACAGCGCTCCTTTTGTAAAAGAGACTCGCTCGCGATGTGACGGCAGGCGGATACGCGGGTTCCCTGATTTTTCAGGTGAATTCCCAAAGTAAATTCCACCTCAAATTCCACTGTGGAATTTACTTTGGGAATTCACTCCCTGATTTTTCAAGGGAAAAAAGCGCACGATTTTTGAAAAAGCCCTTGACGAACGAAAAAAACTGTTGTATAATAGTGATATATTCTTTACGGAGGACACCACCCGACATGGACGGCGACGGCAGTATACCGCGAACCTGCACCTATTATCATAGATTATAAAAGCATATCTGTTTTTTACATTTCGGAAAACAGGTATGCTTTTTGCGCTTTTTTGCAGGTTCCCTTTTGAAAAAATCGACAGGCGGATCAAAAAGGATTCGCACAACGATGAACAAAGGATAAAACATAGGAGCATTTTATGGCAGTTCAACTGATTATTATGGCGCTTCTCGTTATTATGTCCGCGTATTTTTCCGCGACGGAGACCGCCTTCTCTACCTTTAATAAAACAAAAATGAAGACCCTCGCCGAAGGCGGGAACGCCACCGCGGCGCTCGTCTGTCGGCTCGCCGAAAACTATGACCGTCTGCTCTCGACGATCCTGATCGGTAACAACATCGTCAACATCGCGCTGGCGTCCATCGGTACGATCCTATTCGTAAATGCCCTTGGCGACATCGGTGCGACCGTCTCCACGGCGGTGGTAACCGTCGTCGTCCTGATTTTCGGCGAAATCTCGCCGAAGAGTGCCGCGAAAAACTCCCCCGAAAAGTTCGCGCTCTTCTCGGCCAAAATCATCAATGCGCTGATCTACATCTTCATGCCGCTGAATTTCCTCTTCGCACAGTGGAAAAAGCTCGTCAACCGCATTTTCAAGCCCGATGCCGATACCAAGCTTTCACAGGAAGAGCTCCTCATGCTGGTCGACGAAGTGCAGGAGGGCGGAAGTATTGATAAAAGTGAAGGCGAGTTGCTCCGCAACGCGATCGAATTCACCGAACGGGATGCCGAGGACATCCTCACGCACCGCGTAGATCTCGAAGCCGTGCCCCTCGATGCCACGAAGGAAGAGATCGCACGCGTCTTTACCGAATCGAAATTTTCGAGAATTCTCGTCTATGAAGAGAGCATCGACCACATTGTCGGTGTCATTCATCTGAAGGACTTCTATACCGGGGACGGCATCACGGAAAAACCGATCAAAGACATTATGACCCCCCCGATCTTCATCATGAAGCATGAAAAAATCGATACCATTCTCCGCGAGCTTCAGCGCAAGAAATCCCACATCGCCGTCGTCGTGGACGAATACGGCGGCACCTACGGCATCGTCACCATGGAAGATATTCTCGAAGAGCTGGTCGGCGAAATCTTCGACGAGCACGACGAAAAGAGCGAGGATGTTCAAAGGGTCGACAACGACACCTACCTTGTCGACGGCTCGATGGACATGTCCGACTTCTGCGAGCAGTTCCACATCTCCCCCGAGACCGACGCCATCTCTCTCGGCGGCTGGATCATGGAAGAGCTCGGTCAGATCCCCGAGGACGGCGACGGCTTCGATTACGAGAACATCAGCGTCCGCGTGATCGCGACCGAGGGACACAGAGTCTCCAATGTCGAGGTCAAAATTCTTCCCGAGGAAAAAGCGGAAGAAGAAGCCGTGGCATCGGCGGAATAATTACAAAAAAAGAGCCTCTGCTCAACGAGCAGAGGCTCTTTTTCTATGCTTTTGAAAAGAATACTTTACTTTTTCGACTTTGTCAGCTCACGAAGAGCGATCATCGCAAGAATAATGACGGCGGTGACGATAAAGATACCCGCCATACCTTTCCCCATGATGGGAAGGGTGTCTACGAATGCCTGAAAATCAATTTTCATCGAAAGCTCCTCCTTAACCGAGCATGTTGAGAATCAGTCCGCCGGCAATGACCGAGGCGATCTGCCCCGAGACATTCACGCCGACCGAGTGCATGAGAAGGAAGTTCTCGGGGTCTTCCCGCAGTCCCATTTTATGCACGACGCGGGCGGACATCGGGAACGCCGAGATGCCGGCGGCGCCGATCATCGGGTTGATCTTCTTTTCTTTCGGCAGGAAGAGATTCAGAAACTTCGCCACGAGGACGCCGCCCGCCGTATCAAAGACGAAAGCGACAAGTCCGAGCGCCAAGATCAGAAGCGTCTCGGGCGTCAGGAAATACTGCGCCTGCATCTTCGTCGCGATGGTGATGCCGAGGAAGAGGGTCACGAGGTTCGAGAGCACCTTCTGCGCCGTCTCGGAGAGCGAATCGAGCACGCCGCACTCACGGATCAGGTTGCCGAACATCAGAAATCCGATCAGAGCCACACTGCGGGGCGAGACAATACCGGTAACCACGGTGATGACAATCGGGAAAAGAATCTTCGTCAGCTTGGAAACCGATCTTTGCGTGTAGGGCATGCGGATTTTCCGCTCGTTCTTCGTCGTCAGAAGCTTGATGACCGGAGGCTGTACGATGGGAACCAGCGCCATATAGGAATATGCCGCCACCATGATCGCGCCCATATATTTGGAGTTGAAGAAGTTCGCGACGAAGATCGCGGTCGGGCCGTCCGCCGCACCGATGATGGCGATGGAAGCGGCGTCCTTCAGATCAAAGCCGAAGAGCGATGCCATGCTCAGTGTGAAGAAGATACCGAACTGCGCCGCCGCACCGAAAATCATCAGTTTCGGATTGGAGAGCAGAGGCTCAAAGTCGATCATCGCACCGATACCGACGAACAGAAGAAGCGGAAACAGCTCGTTCGCGATCCCGGCACCGAAGAGGACATCAATGACGCCGTTCTCGACCACCCCGTCATAGACCTGATCCACCGCGCCCGAGAGGGGCAGATTGACCAGTATGGCGCCGAATCCCATCGGTAACAGAAGCGTCGGCTCCATATCCTTTTTGATGGCGAGGTAGATTAGGATTCCTCCGATCACCCACATCACCACCTGCTGCCATGTGATGTTCGTCACATTGGAAAACAGTTCTCCCACAGTTTTTTTCTCCTTTTTCTTTCGTGGAAATGACGCAATTTTAATGCGGCTTACGCTTTATTTACGGTAGTTTTGCAAAAATTTTACCGAATCGCAAATAGCCGTTGCATTTCCACGCAAAATATGCTATAATTATACCATGAGTTCCGGAATTTTTCAAGTAGGAATTCACGATTTGATAAAAAAACAGTCATATCATCCGACAGCATTATGTACCGTTCGTACATTTATTATATAGAGCCTATCCGAATCTGTTTATCAAAAGGAAAAACAATTTATGTCATTTGCGGACTTTCTCCTGTTTTTTGTCAAACTGCTTGCCGGTACCGGCGTCTTTCTCGTGGGTGTGCAGCTTCTTACCTCCAACATCGAGCAGCTCGCTACCGGTAAAATCAAGAGCCTCTTCTCCCGCACGGCGGACAAGCGTCTTGTCAATGTGGGAATCGGTGCGGCGTCCACCGCTCTGATCCAGAGCTCTGGTGTCACGACGGTTCTGATCGTCGGCTTTGTCAATGTCGGTATCATGAACCTTTACCAGGCGACGGCGATGATCATGGGTGCGAACATCGGCACCACCATCACCGCACAGATCGCGGCACTCAGCGCGTTCCCCTTCGCAACCTACATTCAGGTGCTGATCTTTATCGGTATCCTGATGACGATGATCTGCAAAAACGACACGACAAAATCCGCAGGCTACATTCTCGCGGGTCTCGGTCTGATTTTCGTCGGTCTGTCCCTGATGTCCGACTCCATGACGGATCAGAAAGCCGCCATTCAGGAGCTGTTCGTCCATGTCACGAGCCCGTGGCTCCTCTTCTTCCTCGGTATCTTTCTCACCGCGCTGGTGCAATCCAGTTCCGCTACGACCTCGATCATCATCGCGATGTCGGTCGCGGGGCTTCAGATCGGTACCGGTCAGAACGAAGTTCTCTTTTTCATTCTCGGTACGAACATCGGTTCCTGCGTCACAGCTCTGATGTCCGCACTGAGCGCCGGTTCCAACGCGAAACGCACCGGTCTGATTCATCTCATGTTCAACACCTTCGGCTCCATGCTCTTCTTCATTCTGCTCACGGCATGGCCCGGCTTTATGGACGCGACCTTCCGTGTGTGGTTCCCCGGGGCACCGGCGACGCAGATCGCGATGTTCCACACCTTCTTCAACCTCACCTGTACAATTGTTTTTCTCCCCTTCTGTAATGTGTTTGTCACTCTGTCGAAGCTTATCATCCGGGATAAGAAGACCGACCGTCCGACCACTTATCTCGATGAGCGTATGCTCTCCTCCACCTCTCTCGCGATCTCCCAGCTCGAAAAGGAAACCGCCCTGCTCGCCGACACGGCGATGGACGCCTTCCGTATGGGATACCGTTCGTTTGAAGAGCGCAACCGCTCCCTGATCCCCGAGACGCAGAAGCTGATCCGCGACGCAGGTAATATCAGCCGTGCGATCATCAACTATCTCATCAAGCTCTCCGCGCAGAGTAAGCTCGCGGTGGAGCGCGACATCTCCAATCTGCACAGCAATGTCGGTGACATCATGAGAATTGCCGAAATTGCGGACAACTTTACAAAATATACCGAGCGTACCATGCGCGATAACCTCGAGTTCTCCGATCATGTCAAAGTGGAAATCGCCGCCATGGTCAAGCGGGTGGAAGCGCTCTATGCCCTGACGAAACGTATCATCCTCGAGCATGACACCTCTCTGCTCCCCGAGATTGATCGCACGGAAAACGACATCGACGCCTTCCGCAAACAACTGATCGACAGCCACATTGCAAGACTCAATGCCGGAGAATGTAAGCCGGAATGCAGCAGCGTCTTCATCAACATGGTCTCCAATCTCGAGCGTCTCGGCGACCACCTGACCTATATCGCGCACACCGTCTCCGGACAAATGCACGACGAGGTCGAAACGGTCGAGAGTGATATGGATGCCTGACCTTCGGGCCTTTCGGATAAAAATCCCGTGACACGGTTTTCCGTGCCACGGGATTTTTATGTTTCGCAGTAGGATATGTCATAGAAAAAGAAGAAAAAGTAATTGAATAATCAAAAAAAGCATGATATAATGAAAGCGGAAAATAAAAATCCGAAAGGAGAATATGTCATGAAACTCCGTGCTCCGGCACTTCCCCTGATTACCGTCGACCCGTACTTTTCGGTCTGGTCGTGCGGCGATGCCCTGAACTTTACTCCCACCGTTCACTGGACGGGTGCAAAAAACGAAATTTTCGGTACCGTCACCGTCGACGGAGTGACCGAATCCTTCCTCGGCTACCGGAACAAGATCAAAAAGATGACCGAGACCTACCGCGATTTTGACGCGCTGAACACACGCGTCACCATGGAAAACGAAAAGATCCGTCTCTTCGTCCGTTTCATGACGCCTCTTCTTCCCGACAATCTCACGCTTCTCTCCCGCCCGGTCTCCTACATGATCGTCTCCTATGAGAGCCGTGACAAGGAAAAGCACGATGTCAGAATCAATCTCACGGTCAATGCGACACTGTGTAAAAATCACGCTCTCGATGACGACGGTGTCGATGTGACCTGCCCCGAAATCGAGGGGCTCCCCACCATCAGGATGGGAAACAAAAATCAGCGCCCCCTCTCCGAGAGCGGAGACAATATCCGTATCAACTGGGGCTACTTCCTCTGCGCGGTCAAGGACCCCGCGGCGGTATGGGAAAAGGAACCCGAGGAACTCTGGCGCGCACCTCTCGCCTACCGCACCTCGAGCGCGGTGAAGGAGGGTGAAGACCGTCTCTTCCTCTTCGCCTATGACGATGTCTTCTCGATTGATTATTTCGGCACGCCCTTAAAATCCCTTTGGAACAGGGACGGCAAAACGATTGAAGAGGCAATTGCCGAGGCGGCGAAGGATTACCCCGTATGCAAGGAAGCCGCCGACACCTTCTCGGACGCCATGACGGCAAAAGCCTATCTCTCCGGCGGCGAAAAGTATGCCGATCTCTGCTCGCTCGCCTACCGTCAGGTCATCGCGGCACATAAGCTCGCCGTCGCCCCCGACGGAAAGATTCTCTGGATCTCGAAGGAGTGCTTCTCGAACGGCTGTGCCGCGACGGTCGATGTCTCTTACCCGTCGATCCCGATGTTTCTGCTCTACAATCCCGAGCTTGTCAAAGGCATGCTCCGCCCGATCTACCACTATGTGGAGAGCGGCTCGTGGAACTTCGACTTCGCACCGCACGATGTCGGGCAATTCCCGATTCTGCACGGGCAGGTCTACGGTCTTAACCGCGAGACGGGCAAACTCCAGGATCGCTTCCAGATGCCGGTCGAGGAATGCGGCAACATGATTATCATGGAGACGAACATCGCCCTCGCCGAAAGGAACGCCGACTTTGCCAAAGAGCACTACGACACGCTGAAGGCATGGGCGGAATACCTGATCCGCTTCGGCGACGATCCGGAAGATCAGCTCTGCACCGACGACTTCGCCGGGCACCTCGCACACAACTGCAACCTGACGCTGAAAGCGATCCTCGGTATCGCGGGTATGGGAATCCTCGCCGACATGCTGGGCGACCATACCGCGGCGGAACATTACCGCGCACTTGCCAAGGAAAAGGCGGAAGGCTTCATGACCCGCGCCGCGAACGGAGACGGCTCGACCCGTCTCGCCTTTGACCGTCCGGGCACCTATTCCATGAAGTACAACATGGTGTGGGATAAAGTCTGGGGTACGGGACTCTTCCCCGCAGACTTCGTGCGCGAGGAGCTTGAGACGCTGATTTCCCATACGAACCGCTACGGTCTTCCCCTCGACAACCGTGCGGATTATACCAAATCCGACTGGCTCGTCTGGACGGCGACCATGGCGGACAGCCGCACTCTGTTCGGAAAGTTCATCTCTCCTCTCTGGCGCGCATATAACGAATCCGCCTCCCGCGTCCCCATGACCGACTGGTTTGACACCCTCTCGGGGCTCGAGGTGAGCTTCCAGCACCGTTCCGTACAGGGCGGTCTCTTCATGAAGATGCTCGCCGACGACGGAAAGCTGCATCTATAAACGCGCTTTCGTAACGAATTGTTTGCAATAAAGCAAAAAAACAGCGTCTGTCGCTTCTGACAGACGCTGTTTTTTCATTATTTGCTTCAATTGATATGGTAGTTCTTTTTCTCTTCCGCTTCGGAAATCAACTTTTTTGTGATATTTGTTTTTTCTTCTTCGCTCTGTTCCGCGCCGTCTTTCATAGCGGTGCGGATACGCTCGGCGCATGCCGCAGCATCATCGCAGGGCGTGAGGAGATCAAAAAGCGGAGGGATGCCATCCGCTGTGAGATACTCTTCGGTATTCCGCTCTTTACGCGCGGCAAAACGAAGCAGAGCCTCCACGCTCGGCGCTCCGGAGAGCTCGCGCGCATAAAGGCGCTCTTCCATTACATTGAGATCGCCGTACAGATAGACCGCGTAGGTAACGGGGGCGTACTCGCTCTCGCGGAAGGCACGCACGCCGTTCTGATCGAGGATCAGAAGCGGGCATTTTCCCTCTTCGCGGATTCTCGTAATCTCCGCACGCGGGGTACCGTAGCGGTATCCGGAAATCTCACTGTTCTCAACAAAGGCGCCGGCGGAAAGCATGCGGGTAAACTCCTCTTCGCCGACATAGAAATATTCTCCGTCGTGGGCGTCTCCCCTGCGCTCTCTGGTCGTAGCCGAGCGGACGAGTGCGAAGTGTCCGCCCGCGGTGAGGAGGTCGGCGACCGTCGACTTCCCGACTGCGGAGGGACCTGCCAGTATTAAAATCTCTTTTTTCATCTAAAGCTCCGTATGCCGCCACAGGCGGTTCTCTAAACAATACGGAATTTTCCTCAAAACGGGTACCCGTTTTGAGGAAAATCCGTGCGCAAACTATAAAATATTCCTATATTAACCGGCTTATACTTTCCGTAATTATTTCTTGGGAATCAGCTTTTCCTTGCCGCCCATGTAGGGACGGAGGACGGCGGGAATGTTGACACTGCCGTCCGCGTTCAGATTGTTCTCAAGGAAGGCGATCAGCATACGCGGGGGTGCCACAACGGTGTTGTTCAGTGTGTGGGCAAGGTAGGTCTTTCCGTCCTCGCCGCGCACGCGGATCTTCAGGCGTCTTGCCTGCGCGTCGCCGAGGTTCGAGCAAGAGCCGACCTCAAAATACTTTTTCTGTCTCGGCGACCATGCCTCGACATCGAGGGACTTCACCTTCAGGTCGGCGAGGTCACCCGAGCAACACTCCAGTGTGCGGACGGGAATGTCCATCGAACGGAAAAGGTCGACGGTGTTCTTCCAGAGTTTATCAAACCACATCGGCGAATCCTCGGGCTTGCAGACGACGATCATCTCCTGCTTTTCAAACTGATGGATACGGTAAACGCCGCGCTCCTCAAGACCGTGCGCGCCCTTCTCCTTGCGGAAGCAGGGAGAATAGGAGGTCAGGGTATACGGAAGTTCTGCCTCCGGGCAGATCTGGTCGATGAATTTACCGATCATCGAGTGCTCGGAAGTACCGATCAGGTAAAGGTCTTCCCCTTCGATCTTATACATCATGGCGTCCATCTCGGCAAAGGACATGACGCCGGTCACGACATTCGAGCGAATCATGAAGGGCGGGACGCAATAGGTAAAGCCGCGGTCGATCATAAAGTCGCGGGCATACGCGATGACGGCGGAATGAAGTCTCGCGATATCACCCATCAGATAATAGAAGCCGTTGCCTGCGACGCGGCGGGCGCTGTCGAGGTCGATACCGCAGAAGCGCTCCATGATGTCGGTGTGATACGGAATCTCAAAATCGGGCACGACCGGCTCGCCGAAGCGCTCGATCTCGACATTCTCGCTGTCGTCTTTACCGATCGGAACGGACGGGTCGATAATGTTCGGAATGACCATCATGATCTTTCTGACCTGCTCTTCGAGATCGGTCTCCTTTGCCTCCAAGGCGGCAAGCTCGGTTGCCTGCTCGGCGACGAGCTTTTTCGCAGCTTCCGCCTCTTCAAACTTCTTCTGTCCCATCAGGGCACCGATGGACTTCGAGACTTTGTTGCGGTTGGCACGCAGCTCGTCCGCGCGCTGTTTGCTCGCGCGGAGCTCGGCGTCGAGGGCGATCACCTCGTCCACGAGCGGAAGCTTCTGATCCTGAAATTTGTTTCTGATGTTCTGCTTGACGATCTCGGGGTTCTCCCTGAGAAATTTCATGTCCAGCATTGTCGTATCCTCCGTTTTTTCTTTATTTTCTACCGTTTTTCGTCGGTTTGTTCTCTTTTTGACATAAGAGGGACAACAAACAAAAAAGCCGACTCTCCCAAACATGGGACGAATCGACTCCGTGTTGCCACCCAAATTGAAGTGTACCGCGCACACTCCCACTCAAAGACCGATAAGGGGGTCGCCCTCGGCTCCTCGCCGATGCTCGGAAAGCGGAAAGAAAAAGCACCTCCGACCGCTCGCACCGACCGCGGTCTCTCTGAGTTCCGGTTTCTTTTTCCCTTCTCTCGTCATTGCAATTATATTATAGCCGAAATGGTGCGAAATTGCAAGAGGTTTTCGGAATTTTCTTTGAAAATCTCTCTGCGTTTTGTAACAATGGTAATTCAGAATTCAGAATGAAGAATTAAGAATGAGGCGATAAGCGATCGTTTGACTTCTCTTTTTCGCCTCTGTTATTATGGAGGTAAAATTCGCCTGCGGCGAGCGTGAAGTAAGTCAGAAAGGACGCAAATGCCTCGAGGGGAGGTGTGGTGACGAGCGGGCGCAAGCGAAGAGGCGGCGGAAATGCCTCGAGAGGAGCGCGGTGGAAGGTAAGGCGTAGCGGGTCGTCGAGGGCGCCGACCCCTACAGAGGAAGAGCCTCGAGGGGAGGTTTGGTGATAGGCGGGCGTAAGCGAAGAGGTGGCGAAAATGCCTCAAGGGGAGTGCGGCGGGAGGTAAAGCGTAGCGGGTCGTCGAGGGCGCCGACCCCTACAGAGGAAGAGCCTCGAGGGGAGGTTTGGTGACAGGCAAGCGCAACCGAAGAGGCGGCGAAAATGCCTCAAGGGGAGGTGGGTGGTAATGAGGGCGGAAGCGGGCGACCGATGGTCGCCCCTACGGGTATATGATAACGAAATAGCCTCCAGATAACGCGAATCGAATCTTTGCGTTTTGCGGGTCGTCGAGGGCATGGCGGCGTATGTTACGCCGCAGTGAAATCCGCCTACAGCGGGTGAAATGCGCTCCGCGCGTGAAATATTCTCGGACATGTGAAATTCGCCTTTGGCGAGTTGAAGTAAGTCAGAAAGTAGCGAAAATGCCTCGAAAAAGGCGGTGCGGGAAGCGAAGCGTGACGGGTCGTCGAGGGCGCCGACCCCTACAAGGACGAAAGAGTCTCGAGAAAAGGCATAGTGATAATGAGAGCGGGAACGGGCGACCGATGGTCGCCCCTACAACGGGAGCGAGCGGAAATTTCTTGAAGAAAGGCGTAGGGACGGGGCGCAAAAGGGAGTGACAAACCGACGGCGGGCAGAATTTTCTGCCCGCCGCCGGTTGCGTGGGATATTGATCTTGTCAGCCGACGAGATCCTCGCTTGTGATCGTTTCGTCAAGCGAACCGTCGGGGGTGGAGGCTGTCAGAATGTCCTCTGCATCGGTCATAACGATGGAGAGCTGTGCTTTTGTATACTGTTTCATTCTCATGTCCTCCTTTAGCGATTCAGGTAGGCTTCCGACGCGGCGGAGTAGGCGTAGAGCGCCTGCGCATACGCAGGAGCCTCGGTCAGGGTGTTCTTATCCATCACGCCCTGAATGTAGGTATCAAGGTTGTACTCAAGGGTTTCGGTCGTCTCGCCTACGGTCGCCGTCACGGTGATCGTGCCGCGGAACGCGGACACGTGGATCGTGTCGACGAGGATCGCGGACTTCGCGCCGTCTGCCGTCTCGTACTGTTTGATTTCTTCTCCGGTGAAGGTCTTCGTGATGTTGCCGTATTTCACAGTCACTTCGGTCACATTGTCACCGACGAAGAAGAGGAAGCCGGGCGTGTTGCCGAGGTTGAGCGCCGCACCGGTCACAAGGGTGTTGCCGGCGGGAATCTCATACACGGTACCCTTCGTCCACTCGGGGCGGGTGTAACCGTAGGTATCCAGAAGAGTCTTCATCGTCTGCATGACGGTGTCTTCTTCGGTTGCGGTCTTAAAGTAGAGCGCCGCTTCTCTCACATAGTCGATCAGCGATGCGACAAGATCCTTGCCTTCCTTGCACTCGTCCGTGTTGTTCAGAACGGACTTCGCATAAGTGGCGATCGAGGTCGTCACGGCGTAGGTGTAGGTCTTGCCATCGTTTTCAAGCGTCAGACGGATCTCGAAGGTCTTCGTCAGATCCTTCGGCGAGATTTCGTCGATCTTGTATACCTTGTAGAGGGTTTCGCCGATCGTCTCATCGCGGAGGGCGTCGAGGGTCAGCGTCTTGGTCGCTCCCTCGTTCTCCGCGTCGGGAATCACTACGGTAACCGTCTTGATTGCTTCATCGGAGAGGAAGAGGTTGAAGGAGATGTTCGAATAGAGGGTCAGGTTGCTGCGGATCTTCGAGACCTTCGACTTCAGGGCAAGGTTATATTCCTTGTCTGCGTCGATCGCGGTCTTTGCCTTTGCGGCGCCGAAGTAGAAGTCGCCGAACGCGGAGGTCTCGGCGAAGGAAGGCGTGCTTCCCTTCTTCCACATTTCGGTAGAAAGGACAAGGTCGCCGTGCTTCCATGTCATCTCTGCCTGATTCTCGGCGGAAACCACTTCATAGATCGCGGTTCTGTTATTGAAGGTCACGGTATCGGAGATTCTCGCATAGCCCATGTTCTCGGGGCGGGAGATGTTCGCGTTTGTCAGAGCGAAGTTGGTCTTCGTGCCCTCGCCGAGGGTAACGGGAAGAAGTGCATTGACTACCGTATCCGGCCCCTGCGTCATGAGAACGCTGTTTTCAAAGAGAATGTTGAGGGTGGATGCCGAATTGACAGAACTGTGCGCGCCTGTAATGCTGGCAGTCAGCGAAATGTTGCAATTACGGAAGGTCACATTCCATGTGCCGTTTGCTCTCGAGGCAACCAGCGATGTGCCGATAGAAGAGAGAAAATCACTATTGATGACTTCCAGTGTACCGCCCGCTGCTTGGAACTGAATCTGACCGGAGTTATCGTCGACCCAGCCGTAATGCGTGATGCCGTCGATGATGTATATTGCATTATGAACACGAACAAGAGAAGTACCTTTGGTCGTCAGATTTTTCCCTTCAAAGGACACACCACTGATCGAGCGACCGATCGTCATATGCTGATTGCTATTCGTAGCAGCAAAAATAAATCCACCGCCACCTTCCGAAGTCGGGTTGCTCGCATCAATCACTGCGCCGGCTCGCGAAGAGAAAATGTAAACCGTGCCTCGGGTAGCATCCGTGCAGAAGAGACCCGTCAGCTTTTTCTGCGTCGAGACGGTATGACCGTTCAGGTCGAACTGCATGCTTACGCCCTTCAGTGTGAAGGTGGTTGTCATATTTTTATAGTCGGTGTAAATACGGATCGTCAGACCGGGAGCGGTCATCGCGGTCGCTGCATGGAGTTTCGCCTCGGTCGCGTCCTCCGTCACCGTCATAACGCCGTCGCAATCCGTCACGGTGAAGGCAACGAACTTCTCTTCATATGCCGAAGGCTTCACGGTATATTCGCCGACGGCAAGTGCGCCGACCGTATCAAAAGCAGTGTCGCCGGCGCCGTCATTGATGACCCACGCGGTGGGAACCAGTACCTTTGTCGTATCTTCCGTGCTGTGAGAATAGTGGAAATCTCCATAGAGTTTCGGTGTTTCGCCTGCAACCCACCAAACGACCTTTGTATCCAGGACTTTCTCCGACTTCGGATCAACCTCGGTCACGAAAGTGATCTTCGCCGTCATATCCTCGGTGAGGACACGGTAGATCGGTACAAAAGCAAGTTCCGTACCGTTTACGGTTTCTTTTACTTCCTCGCCGTTCATGCGCGCAAGCACTTTACCGTCGGTAAGCGTCACATTTCCGACCGGCATCGCTGTCAGTTCGGTTTTGTTGTCAAGTACGACGGAGAGTCCCTCGATTGTGGGAACGATAATCTGTACGCCGTAAATCTTCGATGCCGTAATGGTCGTAGTTCCCTTCGCCCACATGTCGGATGTAAAGAAGGTCGCACCGCTTGCAAAGTAAAGTTCGCTGTTGCTGATCTTCACTGCCGCGGTTTTCCCTGCCGTCACCAAGCGCACCGCACTATTCTTAAGCGTGAATTCAGCGTCTTGAATTTCAATGTTCGTTTCACAATCCGGGCAGAGCCAAGCGAGAGTGGAAAGATTGTAGACACCGCCGTTGACTTTATAAGTATATTTATATGTCTTTCCGTCCCCGTTGCCGCTGGTGCTGGCAAGTTGAGGCGCATTTATGGTCAGGTTGTCACCGGGGTAAAAGACACCATCATTCGTTGCCGTACCGAAAGTTGCAGTAGAGGTTCGTCTAAAGTTAGTCACTACTGCAGCAGTCGTCGTCAGAACCGCACCCGGTTTGCTCGAATAGATCGAAACCTGATTGCCCGACTTATATGCGAAAAACGATCCGGCAAAGGAAAGCTTGTGCCCGTTGAGATCGAGATAAGTCGTAGCATTCGGTCCTCCGGCACTATTGTTGAAGTTGGGAAGATAGATGGGCGCAAGTTCCGTTGCATCCTTCAAAAAGGTAACCGTGATCTGACGACCGGATTCCTTGGTGATATTGCCAATGGCATCTCTCAGATCGGCGATATTGTCGTAATATTCTAACGACGAATCATAAGCCACGGAAGCGAGCATTTCCTTTGCTCCGACGAGATCCACTGTCACGGTCTTCCCGAGCATGTCTTCGGTGATGAGGGTCGGCATCGTCCATTCTGGTGTCTTGACGCCGTCTATCAGCCAAGAATCGACCTTGAAGAAATGAGACGCATCCCATTCAAGGGTCAGTCCGGTGGTGAGAAGCGTGGGGGTCGCGCCGATACCGTAGGTCTTCGCCCCAAGCTCTTCTCCGTCTTTTGTGAAGACAAACTTCACGACATTCTCGTCATCGGTAAAGGTCAGGAGCTTTTCGCTCTTCGTTACGCCGAGGTCTGTCGTATAAGTGAAGGACTTATCATTGGTATTGATGACGCAGGGTGTCGTGATCTCGGTCGTGCCGAGCACGGGGGCAAGGAGGGTGACGGTCGCACCGTTCGCCGCCTCGATCGCCTCGTTCACCGTTGCGTAATTCTTACCGTTCACTGATGCGACCGCGGTCTTCGCGCTCGAGGGATAGACATAGGAATTGTCATACACGACCTGCTTATAGGTGCCGGGAGCGACATTCATGTTCTTCTCGCCCTTCACGAATGCAGCAAGCTCCGTGCTCTCTTCTGCGAACACATAAGATCTGTAATTTT
>CALAFS010000144.1 GCA_937892405.1 uncultured Clostridia bacterium | reverse complement strand
ACGCGGGCATGCTCCGCGTAGCGCAGAATGTCGTGAATTTCCTTTATGTTTTCCATCTTGTCAATCTCGGGCTTGCGCTCTTCAACCTCTTTCCTCTGCCGCCCCTCGACGGCTCCCGTCTGCTCGGCGTGATTCTGCCCGAGAAGGCGTATTTCGGCATTATGAAATATGAGCGCACCATCTACTTTATCATGCTCGGCTGGATGTTCTTCGGCAGTGCCGCGGCGAGCCTTCTTATGGCGATCCCCGGTGCCTCGTCGATTCCCGCACTCTCGGTCATCGCCGATATTCTCTCCTTCTCCGGGCTGTTCGGGAAGCTGATTTCCCTTGTCTCGGACGGCATGATGAAGCTCTTTTCCCTTCTCCCGTTTATGAGAAGCGATTTTCTCGCCCTTATTATTTAAGGAAACGATCGTAAACCGGCGATTCCGCCGAAAGAAATTTTTCCGATTTTTACGCTACCATCATTTTGTGCCGCCCGACGGGCGGCGGAACGGACGACGACATGACAGAACCGATCACCTACCGACTCGACCAGTTTGAGGGGCCGCTCGACCTGCTCCTCTCCCTGATCGCCAAAAATAAGGTGAGTATCACCGACATTCCGATCGCGCTGATCTGCGATCAGTATATGGAATATATCCGCGAGGCACAGCGCATGGACCTCGATGTGGCGAGCGAATTCATCGTCATGGCAAGTGAGCTGATGCTCATCAAGAGCCGCATGATCCTCCCCCACGAGGAAGGCACCGAGAACGACCCGCGCCGCGAGATTCAGAACGCCCTGCTCCTCTATCAGCAGGCGAAGATCGCCGCGAAGGAAATGCGCGTGATGTACGAGGAATACTCCGGTCGCTATGTCAAAGGCACGGACGATGTCCCGCCCGAGCGCGGACTGCCGCTGAACCTCGACGCGAACATGATGCTGAAGGCACTTCAGGCGGTCATGCGCCGCATGAAGGTCGCCGAGGCGGAGAGAAAGCCGACCGACCTCGTCAATCCCCTGATCAAGCACCATGTCGTCTCGGTCGAAGAGAAGATCGAGGAGATCTGCGAGCTTCTCGAAGAGCACGAGGAAGCGTCGATGTTCTTTCTCCTCAAGGATGCGGACTCCCGCCCCGAGCTTGTCGCCCGCTTCATGGGTATTCTCGAGCTGATTAAAATTCACCGTATCATGATTACCACCTACGAGGTGGTGGACGGGAACCCCGAATATTCGACCGACGGGCTGTCACTAAAATTTGCCCTGAACCCCGACTATGTCCCCGCAGAGGGAGAGAGCAGCGAGTTTGACTCCTCCCCCGAAGAGAGCACAGAATCTTCCGAAAAATCCGACGAAAGCGAGAAGACAGACAATGAGTGAAGAACAGAAGACAGAAGAATCCGCGCTCCCCGAACGCACCGTCGTTCTGGAAGAGGCGATCGAAGCGATTCTCTTCGCGGCGGGACATCCGATCACTTATGCCGTGCTCGGACGCATATTTGAGATGACTCCGGCAAAAATAAAGGATAAAGTGACGAAGTACGCGGAAAGCTACAACAAACAGAAGCTCGCCCGCGGCGTTGTCCTGCTCACCTACCCGGAATCCTGCCAGCTCTGCACAAAGCCGCAGTACCTGCCCGAGATCCGCGACGCTCTCGGTATCAAGAAGAACGGTACGCTCTCCACCTCTTCGATGGAGGCGCTCGCCATCGTCGCCTATAACCAGCCCGTCACGCGTGCGTTTGTCGACGCCCTTCGTCGGGCGGATTCCTCTTACGCGATGAACAACCTGCTCGACCGCGGACTTATCGAGTCGAAGGGGCGCCTCGACGCGCCGGGTCGCCCGATGCTCTACGGCACGACGACCGACTTCCTTCGCTGTTTCGGTCTTTCGGGTCTTGAAGAGCTCCCAGCGACGAGCGAGGAGATCATGAACATGTTCGACAAAGCGAAAGCCGAGGAAGCCGCGAAGTCCGAAGAAGAGGGAGACGGCGAGCAGACCGAGATGACCCTCGAGGACGCGATGAACGAGGGCGGTGAAGCTGCCAAGGCACCGCAGGACGGTGCCGCGGAAGAGGGAGAAAGTGCTCCCGAAGAAGCGCCCGCCGCCGAAGAAGAGGAGGACACCACCTCCGCGGAGGACGATGTGCGCGACGACCTGTAAGGCTCTGCGCGGATTTCTCTGAGTGAGCGACGAAAACCGGGCGCCCCGTCGCGGGTGCGCCCTTATCCTCTGCCGCCCAATGACGGCAAAGCGGAGATTTTTATGGCAGAATACTTTCTGTTTTTCTCTCTTTGCTCCCTCTTTTTTCTCCTTCTTGCCGAGCCGCTCACCCTGCGCGTCACGCTCGGCGGGGAAAGCATCATCGGAATCCATCTCTCCCTCTTTGCCCTACTCCTTTTTCCCGGTCGGAAAATGACGGAAAAAGAAAAGGCGGTAAAACCCAATAAGAAAAAACAGCAAAACCAAAAAAAGAAAAAGCGCAATATCAAAGCGTCCCTTGCTCTTGCGCGGGCGGGACTTTCGGCGCTCTCTCATTTTTCCGACCGTCCGACGGTCAGGATTTTTACCCTCGCGCCGGGGGACGAAGACGCCCCCGACAAAGCGGCGCTCTCACACGGTCGCCACGCCGTCCTTGCGAGTGCGCTTTCTCTTGCCCTCTGCGGCTTCTTTCCGCGCACCGTCACCGATCCCGATGTTCTCTCGCAAAGAGAGGGCACCCGCCTCGATGTCTCCTTCTCCGTCTGCGTTCTCGATCTTTTCCTCATGGCATGGTACACACTCCGTACATGGCTGAAATCCGCACAAAGCGAAAGGAAAAGAGCATGGAAGATATAAACGGTGCACACAGCACGAACAACACCATCCGCATGTCCCTCGAGGAGGTCGCCCGTTACGCGGGAGAAAATTCCGCGATCGGCGCCCCGATCGAGACCTCGGCGGGAATCACCGTCATTCCGGTCTGCCGCGTGAGCGTCGGCTTTGCCACCGGAGGCATTGATTTTGACGGCGGAAAAAAGCCGGATCGACGCACCTACGGCAGCGGCGGCGGCACGGGTGTCTCGGTGACACCGATTGCCTTTCTCACCGTATCGAAAGAGCGGGGTGCCGAGCTGATCCCCGCCACGCCCTCTGCGGGAGCGCAGAGCGTCGACCGGATCGCCTCTCTAATCGAAAATGCCCCGGATCTTCTCCGCCGTCTGAAAAACGCGATCTTCTCCCGCTGATTTTCTCTGACAAAAACAGGAACGCATACTCTCCTCTCCCACGGTAACACTAAGAGCGTAAATACGCCCGAAAATACCGGAGAAAGGAGCTTCCGATGTTCCGACCGAATAAAACGGGGTGGGTATTCTTCCTGCTCCTGATCGCCCTTTTATTTTCTCTTTTTACCGTCTATGCGTTTTCCGACACCGGTGTGTCGGTCAGTGCCCGTGCGGCAACGCTCTACGAGCCGAATACGCAAACATTTCTTTACGAAAAGAATTCCGACACCCGCCTCCCGATGGCGAGCACGACAAAAATCATGACGGCTCTCGTCGTGATGGAACACGCGGATCTCGATCAAAAAGTCGAAATCGACCCGCGCGCCGTCGGGGTGGAAGGGTCTTCTCTTTACTTAACGGCGGGTGAGGTTCTCACCGTGCGCGAGCTTCTCTTCGGGCTGATGCTCCGCAGTGCGAACGATGCCGCCGAGGCACTCGCCTATGAAATCTCCGGTTCTGTCGACGGCTTTGTCGATCTGATGAACGAAAAGGCGGCAGAGCTCGGACTTGTCGACACGCATTTCGAGACGCCGCACGGACTCGACGGAAAAGAACATTATACCACGGCGCGCGAGCTTGCGTTCCTGACCGCCGCAGCAATGGAAAACGAAGAGTTCCGCAATGTTGTCTCGACCTACAAGATCACGCTCGGGGACGATCCCGTCCGCCTTGTCGTCAACCATAACAAGCTCCTCTCCCTTTACGACGGCGCCGTCGGTGTCAAAACCGGCTTCACGAAAAAGAGCGGACGCTGTCTTGTCGGTGCGGCGGAGCGGGAGGGGCTGACGCTCATCACCGTTACCCTCGACGCTCCGAACGACTGGTCGGATCATGAAAAGCTCTTTGACTTCGGCTTTTCCCTTCTTGAATGTCGCACGCCCCTTCTCTCGGAAGAAATCGTCTATTCCCTGCCCGTCATCGGCGGGCGTGCGGAAAATCTCACGGTAAAGAATGTCGAAGGATACTCTTATATTGCAAAAAAGAGCGCTCTGCCCGTGACGCGGGAGGTAAAGCTCCCACGCTATGTCACAGCCCCGATCCGAGAAGGCGAAGAGGTCGGCTCGGTATGTCTTTACGAAGGGGACACGCTTCTCGCCGAGATTCCGCTCGTCGCGGAAAAGAGCGTACCGCTCCCGAAAAAGAAATCCATTTTTGCGCGGATCTTTTCGCGCTGACACACATACAGGAGACACAGATGGAAGTAAGACTTCAGAAATTTCTTGCCGACGCGGGGATTCTCTCCCGCAGAAAGGCAGAGGAAGCCATTGCGGCGGGGCGCGTCACGGTCAACGGACACCCCGCCGAAATCGGGCAGAAAATCGACCCGGCGAAGGACACCGTCGCTTATGAAAACCGACGGATCTCTGCCGAGCGGCGGGAATACACCTACATAATGATGAACAAGCCGCGCGGCTACCTCTCCTCTACCTCGGACGACCGCGGGAGAAAGTGCGTAACCGACCTTCTCGACGGAGTCGACGCGAGAGTCTATCCGGTCGGACGACTCGATATGATCTCGGAGGGCATGCTCCTTCTTACCGATGACGGGGATCTGAAAAACCGTCTGACGCACCCCTCCCACACGGTGGGAAAGGTCTATCGCGTCAAGGTCGCGGGTTCCGTCAGTGAAGAACAGTATATGATCCTGGCCTCCCCCCTCACGATCGACGGCTATAAGATCCGCCCGGTCGATGTCATTGTCGGCGAGACCGACGAGCGCGGGACGGTATTGAAAATGACCCTTTTTGAAGGCAGAAACCGCCAAATCCGCAAGATGTGCGAGCAGGCGGGGCTGACTGTCAAACGCCTTTCCCGTGTTTCCATCGGTGAGCTGAAGCTCGGCGGACTCCCCGTCGGAAAATGGCGCTATCTCGAACCGCGCGAGGTGGAATACCTTTACCGCGCGACAAAGGGGTGAGGGCATGTTCCGCATCGCTCCCGTTCAGACGGAAGAAGAAAAGCGCGAGGTAACATCTTCTCTCGGAATCCCCTCCCGTGACGGTGCCTTTGTCTACGCTATGCGCGACATGGAAGACGGGCATCTTCTCGGCGGCTCACAGTTCGACATTGCAAAAGACGGCGGCACCCTCTTCGACCTTCGCCCCGCGCCGGGGATCGAAGACTTTGAAGCCATGTTTATTCTCGGGCGGGCGACGCTGGATTTTATCGACCGTACGGGTACACATCTTTGCCGCGCGGCAAAGGATGCCGGCGAGGAACGCCTTCTCCGTGCCGTCGGCTTCCGCCCTTCGGAAGACGGCGGGTACCTCTGCGACATGACCGGCATGTTCGACGGTCACTGCGACGGGCACGCGCTTGACCTCCATACTGTTTGATTTCAAAATCTACCAAATAATAAGAAAGAGGAGCTTTTCATGAAAATCACCGCGGACTTTTCCCACATCACAGGGAAAATCAAGCCGATGCACGGTGTCGGGCAACCGCCCTTCATCGGTCTGAACTTTTCCCTTTTCCACTATCTGACGGAGGCGAACATTCCGATCGTGCGTCTGCACGATGTCGGGGGCGCTTACGGCGGATTCCGCTTTGTGGATATTCCGAACATTTTCCGTGATTTCTCGGCGGACGAGACGCTGCCCGAGTCCTACGACTTCACCTTTACCGACAAGCTGATGGAGGCGCTCGCCGCCGCGAAGAGCGAGCCTTTCTTCCGCCTCGGTGTCACGATCGAAAACCAGGCGGAGATCAAAGCCTACCGCACCGCCCCTCCGGCAGATACCGAAAAGTGGGCGCGGATCTCGGAACATATCATCCGCCACTACAACGAGGGGTGGGCGAACGGCTATCACCTCGGTATCCGCTACTTTGAAATCTGGAACGAGCCGGAAGGCTGGCTCTTCGGCGACGGTCCCTCCCCGACAGGTATGATGTGGAGCGGAAGCAAAGCCGATTATTTCCACCTCTATGATGTCACCTCGAAGCATCTACGCGCCGTCTTCGGCGACAGCATCAGAATCGGCGGCTACGCCTCCTGCGGTGTCTATGAATGTGAAAACGACCCGCAACTCGAAGGCTTCCCCGCACCGAAAAACGAGTTTGAATGGCGCGTACATTTCCTCCATGAATTTCTCCGCTTCGTGAAGGAAAACGACTGCCCCTTCGACTATTTCTCCTGGCATGTCTATGCCGATCTCGATGTCGCGCTCCGACATGTGCACTACATACGCGCCGTCCTCGAAAAATACGGCTTCGGCAATGTGCCCGATATTCTCAATGAGTGGAACCCGACGCACGATATTCTTCTCCGCTCCACCCCGATGGCGGCGGCGAGAGTGCTCTCCTACCTCCTCGCGTTCCAGAAAGGGCCGACCGAGATGCTCTGCTTCTATGACGCGAGACTCGGTCCGTCCGAATACGGTGGGCTTTTCAATCCCGACACATGGCGTCCCTACCTCGCATATTACGCACTGAAAGCCTTCGGCGATCTTTACCGCCTCGGCGACGAGATCGAGACGGCGAGCGACGACGCGAATGTCTATGTCGGCGGCGCGAGCGACGGCACACATTCTGTCCTCCTGCTTGCCAACCCGACCGACGCCCCGAAAGAGGTGACGCTCGAGCTTTCGGGTGTCAGACGCGACGAAGCGGAAATTCTCCGCATTGACGCGACCTACGCCTACACCCCGGCGAGCATCGGACTTACGGACGCACCCCTTGTTCTTCCGCCCTATTCCTGCACGGAGATCCGCTTCTGATTTTTCATAAAATCGGATTCATTCGCCAAAGCAGACAACATAAACCCGGCGCCGTGATCGCGAAGATCACGGCGCCGGGTTTATGTGTTTTGCAAAGAATTGTTTTCTTTTATGCGCCTTTTTCAGATAATTGGGATTTCGACTTTGCCGATAGCAAGTCCTTCCGCTTCGACATAGACGATAAGTGTGCCAGCCTTTTCACCGACATTCACCGCGGCGGTTGCCCGTCCGGCATACATCTTGCAGGAGGAGCGGCGGAAACTCGCGCGATCGGTATTGTCCGATCCGACCGAATACACGCTACCGAGCCCGTTCGTCGTAAAGGTGACGGTCGGGCAGGCGTTCGGCACTTCCCGCCCCTCGGCGTCAAGCACACGACAGGAGATCAGCGCCATATCCGAAGTCCCCGCGCGCAGAGGCAGTTTGTTCATCAGGGAAAGCTCCGGTCTGACGCCGCAACCCGAAGTCTCTTTTTTATCCGAGACGACGGCGCGTCCGCCCTTCCGTCCGATGACCTCGAGTGTGCCGGGTCGGTAAGGAAGGCGCCACTCTGCGTGCCCGTATTTCTCCACTTTGCAGGTGCCGAGGCTCTCACCGTCAAGGAACAGCTCTGCCTCGTCGCAGTTCGTATAGGCGACGACGCGGATCGGATCCCCTTCCAGTCCCGCGAAATTCCAGTGCGGAAGAAGGTGAATCATCGGCTCCTCACCCCAAAGAGAAAGGTTCTGATAAAAGGCATCCTTCTTCTGCCAGAAGAGGTCGATCGCTCCCGAGCAGGAACAACGGCGCGGGTATGTCGCCTCGCCGAGATACTCATAGGCGTGCCACTGGAAGCCGCCGAGCACCCATTCGCGGTCGGTAAGGAATTTCCATGTCTTTTCTCTGCCGAGGAACCACGCGTTGGTGTCCTTGTCATATGCGGACACGCGACCGAGCGCGGGATCATCGGGATAGTACCAGCCGCGGATCGTACCCGTCGCGCAGTTCTCAGAGGAGAAGATCGCTTTCTCGGGGTGCGCCGCGTGCACTTCGTCGAAGAGATTCAGGTTATAGTTGATGCCGATGATGTCGCACTCATCGTAAACGGTCGCGATCGTCGGCGATTTGTCATTCGCGGTCATGACGGGGCGCGTGCGGTCGAGGCGGCGCACGGCGCTCATCATGTGACGGCAGATCCGCCGTCCCTGCTCGGTGATGAAAAGAGGTTCTTCGTTTCCGACCGACCACATGATGACCGACGGACAGTTGCGGTCGCGGCGGATCAGGGTCACAAGCTGTTCGATCCCCTCTTCCGTCGACTCGAACCAACGCGTCTCGTCCATGACGAGAAGTCCGTACTCGTCGCATGCCTCCATCAGAACGGGAGACTGCGGATAGTGGCTCATGCGGAAGGCATTCGCTCCCATCTCTTTGATCGTCAGAATCTTCTCGCGGAAGAGGTTGTCGGGGCATGCCTTGCCCGTCAGACCGAAGCTCTCGTGTCCGCACACACCCTTCAGAAGAATGTGCCGCCCGTTAAGGAAGAGTCCGTGCGTGGGACTCATTTCCACGGTGCGGAAACCGAAGCGCACTTCATCACGGTCGACTTCTTCCGTCCCGTCAAACACCGTCGTCCGACAGGTGTAACGGGTCGGGTCGGAGATGTCCCAGAGGTGCGGCTTTTCGATCGTCATCGTCGTGGTGAGCACCGTTTTTTCGTAAGCGTTCACCTCACCCGATGCCTCCGCCCTCGCGACGAGGGTGCCCGCCGCATCGAAAATCTCGGTCAGGGTGCAAAACGGCTTTTTCTCCGGTGTCGCGTCGTCATAGCGGACGGTATTCTCCACCGTCAGGCGCCACTCGTCCTCCGAGATCTTCTCGGGGGCGGCATAAATGCCGTAGAGATCCAGCGCCAGCGGCGAGGTCTTCGTCAGATAGACATGACGGTAGATACCGCCCCCCTCATACCACCAGCCCTCGTGCTCCGAGGTTTCCACATAGACGGCGAGGACATTCTCTTCTCCGTAGCGCACGAAATCGGTGATATCAACTTCAAAAGGGGTGTACCCCGTGAAATTGTGCTTCATCAGACAACCGTTCAGATAAACGGTCGCATGCGTCGCCACCCCTTCAAAAAGAAGAGTCAGTCTGCGTCCGAGATCCTCCGCCGGTACCGTAAACTTCTTGCGATACCATGCGTTGTCGTAAGAGACGAAGCCGAGTGCACAGTTTTTATGCGCATCGGCGGCGTCGGCGAACAGATAATCGTGCGGGAGCGTTACCTTTTCCCACAACTCGGTGTTGTGTTCTCTCACATTGTCATAGGAATCCGCCTCGGCAAAATGGGCGGGTGCGGCGGGACCGATATGGTACCGCTCGGTCTTCGCGGACATGTACATAATGCCCTTGACCTCGGAGTCCCCGTGCTTCAGGTCTCCGCGATGGAAGAGCCAGCCATCGTCAAACAAAATACGCTCGCGCATAATAAATACCTTTCTGCCGCAGGCGGCATATGATAAGTTTGTGAATCTCGACGCTATGTTTTGATTATACAATATTCCGGGTGGAAAGTCAATTGAAAATCGGGATTTCCGTGCAAAAAATGTCTGTCGTCCGAAATGTCGGAAAACACGCTCCCGCCCCTCGGGAAACCATGGAAAATATAAAAAACGGTGCGACCGGCAGGTGGTCGCACCGTTTCTCTTATTGGGAGCAGAATTACTTAACTTCGACTTCTGCGCCGGCATCCTTGAGCTGCTGAGCGATCTTCTCAGCCTCTTCCTTGGCGATGCCTTCCTTGATGGTCTTGGGAGCAGCCTCAACAAGGTCCTTCGCGTCCTTCAGGCCGAGACCGGTGATCTCACGGGCAACCTTGATGACAGCGAGCTTGTTCGCGCCGGCAGCCTTGAGAACGACATCGAATTCGGTCTTCTCTTCAGCGGGAGCGGCAGCAGCGGCACCTGCAACAGGAGCAGCGGCAACAGGAGCAGCGGATACGCCGAATTCCTCTTCAAGAGCCTTTACGAGGTCGGCGAGTTCAAGAATAGTAAGACCCTTCACAAGTTCAAGGATCTGTGCGGACTTTTCGTTCATTTTCATATCCTCCAAATATTAGTTTCAGATAATTTGTTGTGCAGAAATTAAGCCTCTGCGGGAGCTTCGGCGGCGGCGCCGTCGTTTTCTTTGTCGATCTTCGCCTGAAGGACATAGGCAAATCCGTAGAGCGAAGACATCAGGCTGCCCATCATCTTGGCGATAAGGACTTCCTTCGACGGAGTAGAAGCGAGAGCTTCCACGCCTGCTTTGTCAAGGATCTCGCCGTCAACGAAGCCGGCTTTGATCTCAAAGCAGTCGATCTTATCCTGAAATTCCTTCAGGATCTTTGCGGGAAGGATCGGATCTTCCTTGCCGATCGCAATCGCGGTCATGCCCGAAAGATGCGCCTTCAGATCGCCGTAGCCTGCGATGTCGCATGCTTTGCCGGTCAGGGTGTTCTTCATAACGGTGTATTCGACACCCGCCTTGCGAAGCGCGGTACGAAGCGCGGTATCGTCAGCCACCGTGATGCCCTGATAGTTCACGAGCACGCCGGCGGGAGCGTTCTTCATCTTTTCGGCAAGGTCGGCAACGATCTGCTTCTTTGCTTCCAGAATGGTATTGCTTGGCATTGTTCTACCTCCCATAAAATTTCAATAAAAAAATCCTTTCCGGTGACCGTGAAAGAACGCGGACATGCCGAAAAAGGACATCATTATATCATAAATATAAAGTTGTCTCTCCTCGGCAGGAAAGCCAAACGGCTTTTACCGGAACCTGCTATCTTAGGATACCTGAACTATTATACACATTTTCTCTCCCCTTGTCAAGGGGTTTTGAATTTTTTTTTGAAAAGTTGTCCTTTTTCGGCGTTGTCTTCCCTGTTTTATTCTTTCGCGGCGGAATCGACGGCTTTCCGGATATCCCAGCCGCACGCCTCGAGGCGCTCTGTCGCCTCCTCTTCTCCGCAGGAGAGAATCTCGCATACGATGGAGATCACCCGGCGGCGGAGCTTTTTGTTCGCGGGTTTCAGGTTGATCATCAGGTTGGAATATACATGCCCCGCCCGGATCATTGCGGCGGTGGAGAGCATGTTCAGCACCATCTTCTGCGCCGTGCCCGCCTTCATACGGGTCGAGCCGGTGATCGCCTCGGCGCCCGTCTTCACTACGATCGCGATATCGGCTTCTTTATCGAGAAGACTGCCGGCGTTGGAGGTCAGACCGATCGTGACACACCCCGCCGCCTTTGCCGCGCGCAGTGCCGAGATCACATACATCGCGCCTCCCGCCGCCGAGATTCCGACGACGCGGTCGGCGGGTACGAGATTCTTCGCGAGAATGTCCCGTGCCCCGGCATCGGCGCTGTCCTCCTCGCTCTCCGATGCGCGGAACATACATGCCTCCCCGCCGGCAAGGATTCCCGACACGAGCGCGGGAGACACACCGTAGGTCGGCGGACATTCCACCGCGTCGAGGATCCCGAGCCGTCCCGAGCTCCCCGCGCCGATGTAGATGAGCCGTCCGCCTGCCGCCATTCCCTCCGCGATGCTGTCGACCGCGCGGGCGATCGCGGGGATCGCCTCTCCGACCGCCTCTGCGGCACGGAGATTTTCCTGTTGGATCATTCCGAGCATCTCTTCGGTCGATGCCCTGTCGATGCCGAGGGTGCGGGGATTTCTCGATTCGGTGGTTTCGGTCATGTCTTTCATTGTTCTCTCTCCTTTTCCCACATTTTCATGGCGAGGCGCACCGCGCCGCCGACCGGCGCGCGGTCGAGTATTTTCAACTCAAAGCGATCGAAATCGCCGAGCGCCTCCGCAAGAAAGGTGAGCGTCAGCTCCTCATGTGTGAGTCCGCCGGCAATCACGACGGGGATCCGCATGCCTTCGGGAAATCTCTTCCCCGCGGTTTCAATGACCTTCGCCGCGAACGCCATGTTGGCGCGCAGGATCCCCTCGGCGACGCCGTCATGCTCCCGCGCCGCGCGGTAAACCGCGGGGGCAAAGGACGCGATCAGCTTTTTCCTCTCCTCATAGATCCGCCCGAGGAGCTGTGCCGTCCCGTCCGGGTACATCTTTTCGATCTCCTCCGTGAGCAGGGTCGCCTCCCCCGAGCCGTCCTGCGCGCGGAACACCGCAGCGAGTCCGTCGCGTCCGATGTTGTACGCACTGCCGCCGTCGTCGATGAGGTATCCCCAGCCGCCGACGCGGCGGATTTCTCCCCCCACCTTGGAATACGAGCAGATCCCGGTGCCGAGAATCAGCGTAATTCCGTCCGCATCGAGAAGTCCAGCCGAGAGAATATTCATGTTGTCACTGTCGACCGCGAACGCACGGAAGCCGAAATCCGCAAAGAACGCGGTCAGTCTCGGGCGCATATCGGCGGAGGTTCCGCCCGCGATCCCGGCGAAGAGAACGATCGACGCCATGCGGTACCCTTCCGAGACCGTCTCGATCCCCGCACGCAGAATTTTCTCTGCGGCGTCGATCCCGATGTCGATCGGATTGCAGCAGTCCGTCCGCAGAGTGCGCACCGTGTTCCCCTCCCGATCGGAGAGTACGAGTTCGGTCTTCGTTCCCCCGCCGTCAATACCGAGAAAGTACACCTCGTCATCGCTCGAGAAGAGATGCTCGAAACTCATGTGGAGCAATCCGCAAAGCCTGAAAAGCGTGGCAATGTCGGGGATACTGGCTTCCCTCTCCCACTTGCTGACCGTCTTCTCGGAGAATCCGAGCAACTCCGCAAGCCCGGATTGCGTAAGCCCGAGCTTTTGCCTCTGCCGTCTCAGATTCTCGGCAAAGCACTTTTTATAATTTTCCATACTACCGCGTGACCTCCCGGCGTTTTCTGCTCTTATCATAACGGATTTTTCGTCGGTTGTCAACCGAAGAATGAGAGATTTTTTTCGCCAAAACTCTCCGAAACGGAGAGTTTTCCGGGGCTAAAAATAAAGAGAGCCTTTGCAAACGGGATTCCGTCCGCTAAGGCTCTCTTACCGAAGCATCGTTTTCGGTCTTTGTTATCTTCTGTCAAAGCAGTACTTGCTCATCACGGGCGCATACGACTTTTCCGCATAATCTTCCAGCATATTCTTCTCGTAAAGATACTGAAGCAGCGTATATCTTTCCCTGAAGGTTCTGCCTCTCAGGATTCCCTCTATGTATTGTCCCTTATCCTGAACGGTGCACGGGATTCTCAGCGTTTTCTGCAAGGTTTCCACCGTACGGAAGCCGGGAATATATTTTCCTATCAGGGCTTTCAGCTCCGGATCGTCCGTTTCCGCATAGAGTCTTTCGTACATTTCCATGGCAGCGAAAGTCGCTTCCCCGACCTCGATACCGTGAAGATTGGGTCTTTCGCCGCGCTCCAAGGACATAATTTCCCATGTCTGACCGATCATATGCTCTGTCCCGGAGGCGGGGCGCGAGCTGCCGGTGTATGCGATTCCCATACCCGACAGAATCAGTCCGTCCACGGTATCTTTGACGACGAGCGGATCTCTCTCAAGCAGTTTTTCCGCGGAACGAATACATTTCCCTGTGGCATCGAGTACCATGTCCGCAACTTTTTCGCAATAGTATTCCCCTGTATAGCGCCGCGACAGCTCCCAGTCGAGAATCGCGATGTATTTTCCGATCATGTCGCCGATGCCGGCAAGAAGAAGCTCCTCCGGTGCTTTTGCCGCCACATCCAGGTCAATTATGATGTGACGGGCGATGGAGCAGGTGTAAACGATTTTCCGATGATCCACAAGCAGCGGAGCCACCACGGAAGCATAGCCGTCCATAGACGGCGCAGTGCCGACGATTCCGTATTCGATCCCGAGTCTGTAACTGACCATACGGCAGATGTCATTGACCGACCCCGACCCGACGGCTAAAATATAATCCGGATTGTCGGAAAAATGCGTGATGTCATACACCGGCTCATCTCTGCCGACACAGATCAGAACCTTCCCGACATTCGCGGCGGTGGGCAACGCATCTTTTTCCAGAATACAGATATGGGAAAGTATCCCTTTTTCCTTCAGGAGGCTCTCGACCCTTTTCCCCGCCACAGCGTAAGTGTTCTCGTCGGCAACCATAAATATTTTTTTGTAGTCCGATAAAATCTCCGGCACTTTTTCGATGGCGCCTTCGGATACTTCGATTCTTTTTACGGGCGCAAAGTGCCTTTTTTGCGAACATGTGCAATCCATTTCCGTCATCATCTTTCTCTCCTTCGTCCCCGAAGTTATATTTTTTACGGGCAGTCTTCCCATTTATCAAGATCGGTGATTCCGTGGCGGAACGCCTCGGTCAGGGCAAACATCATCGGCGCAAAGGCATGCGGATCGTTTACCCTCGGGTACTGCTCCGTCACATATGCCTTCGTTGTCCCAAGCTCTTCTCCGACACCGGGACACAGACAGCCGCCGCAACACATTTTGGTAGAAAAGTCCGGATCAATAAACCGCTCCGTGATCGCCGCGATCGCGTTTGCAAAAGGCAATTCAAACAGTTCTTTTTCCAGAAGTCCGAGCCGCAGTCCGACCCCTATGCCAAAGGCAATAAAAGCCGTGGCGGAAGATTCGTCCCACGCGTATTCACAGTCGATATCCTGTCTCCAGACGGCGTGGCGGTTCTGATACTTTAGCAATACATGTGACAGGTCTTTATAATATGCTTCGACCTTGCTTCTGTATGGATTCGTTTTCGGTAAATCTCTGACCA
>CALAFS010000143.1 GCA_937892405.1 uncultured Clostridia bacterium | reverse complement strand
CCGTACGGTTCACATCCGTGAGGTCAAGGGTTCGAGCCCCCTCGTCTCCACCAAAAACCTTCCCCGTCGCGTTGCGACGGGGAAGGTTTTTACTTATTCACTCTTCACTTTTCACTCTTCACTCAAAACGCTCTCCAAAAAGGCACCCTACAAAAGGTGCCTTATCATAGTTCCCAAAGCACACAGGCATACCCCTCCCCAAAGAATGAAAACTCGGCGTAAACAGAAAAAAGTTTTCCACTTCCCTCCCAAAAAAATTCCCGTTTTCGGAAATTTCACAAATTTTCTTTCTTTTCCCTATTGACAGACGATCAAAAACCTGCTATAATAAATTTAGAATCATTCTAAAAATACAAAGGAGAATCCTTTTATGAAACAGAAATTTTTGGTATGCAAGCACTGCGGTAAGATGATCGCGATGGTAAAGGAAAGCGGCGCCCCCACGCTCTGCTGCGGAGAAGAAATGGTCGCCCTAATCCCCGGCGCAGTCGACGCGGCGAAGGAAAAGCATGTCCCCGTCGTCACGGTGGAAGGCAACCTCGTCCATGTGAAGGTCGGCGAGGTCACGCACCCGATGACACCCGAACATCTGATCGAATGGATCTCGATCGAAACGAAGTACGGCAATCAGCGCCACGAACTGTCCGCAAGCGATGCACCCGAGGCAACTTTTGCCCTCACGGAAGGCGACGAAGTCAAAGCCGCATACGCATTCTGCAACCTTCACGGTCTGTGGGTTGATAGAATTTGCAAATAATTATTTGTAAATTTCAATCCGATCACATTTTATAACCTCCCCAATCATAAAAAACAGGCGTCCCGACACCTTGCAAAGCAAAGTGCCGGGACGCCTGTTTATCGCTTGAATTTTTGCGTGAAAGGCGGAAGCACAACTATACAGCAAACTTATACTTTCGTGCTGCCGCTGTTCTTGCACAGAAAACATTCCCGAATTCTCCGATGTTTCCTTCGGAAACCAAAACGGGGTGGGACCCGTTTTGAGGAGAATTCATGCACGAAACACGGAAGCGTACCTATACTACAAACTTCTGCTTTCGTGCCATCATACTTTTCCCGTCAATCATAGGTCTTTGAATTTTCCGATGTTTCCTCCGGAAACCAAAACGGGGCGGGACCCGTTTTGAGGAAAATTCGTGCGCGAAACACGAAAGCGTACCTATACTATAAACTTCTGCTTTCGCGCCACCATACTTTTACTGCCGATCAAAGGTCTTTGAGTTTTCCGATGTTTCCTCCGGAAACCAAAACGGGACGGGACCCGTTTTGAGGAAAATTCGTGCACGAAACACGGAAACTTGACTATATATTAGACTTATACTTTCGTGCTATATTCCTTTTGCAAAAGTCGTCGTCATCTCCCCGAGATAGGAAGTATCGCCGATGACCTCGGCACGAAGGGTGTCACCGTCCGCGATCAGGACAGAGGTCGAGGCATTCGGCACCCAGCGAAGCTCCTGCATCGTGCGTCCCGTTGCCAGAGAGAGCAGCGCGCGCACCGGGGTCGCGTGCGTGGCAAGAAGAAGCGTCTTCCCGTCATATTCTTTCACCAAGCGGAAGAAGGCGGGCAGGACGCGAGCCTTGAGATCCTCGACAGATTCCCCGCCCGGGCAAGCGCCGCGGTCGATATCATCGAGCCACACGCGGAGTTCCTCGGGATATACCTTCCCGATGTCCTCATAGGTATGCCCCTCAAAATTGCCGCCGAAAATCTCGCGAAAAGCAGGATCGCGTCGGATCGCAAGCCCTTTCTCCTCGGCGGTCGGCGTGACCGTCGCAACGACACGGGAAAGATCGCTCGAGACGATCGCGTCGATCGGCACATCGCGAAGGTGGGCGGCAAGGCGGCGCGCCTGTTCCCTCCCCGTGTCGGTCAGCCCGATGTCGAGGCTCCCGGTAAAGGTGCGCGCGAGATTGCTCTCGCTCTGTGCGTGGCGGACAAGATATACCTTTGTCATAAAGTCTCTCCCCGCTTCTTCTTCGCATCCTTCAGAAGGTGGAGATAATAGACGGGCATGGCAGACCAACCGTGACAGAGACTGCCGGCACCGCCGAAATCCTCGGCACCTTTTTCAGTCTCCCAGAAGGTGGTGGCGCCCGCCTCCAGCATCGGGGTGTACTTTTTCAGAATGTCGGAAAGGATAAAGTCCTCATAACTGCCGACGGAAAGAAGAGCGTCATAGAAAAAAGTATTCATCGAAAGGGTAACGGGCACGAGCGTGGGATCCGAAAGAATCCGCTCTGCCAGCGCAGAATCACCGAGCCCCGCGAGGATCGCCATTGCATTGCCGAGAACGGTGTAGGTCGGCTCACCGCCCGTCGAAAGACGGTAAAGTCCGCGTGCCTCGTCGTAGAAGGTCTCCCCGATTTTCCGTTTCATTTCCTCCGTATCCGTCGTCTCGCCGAAGAGCGCATCGGCATAGGAGACGGCACGGAGATAGGCGAGGTTCAGAATCAGGTCATAAGTTTCAGGGGCATAAGAGCGCTGTCCGTTCACAGTGCCGTCGCTCCCCGTGCTCCACTCGTAGAAATTCCATGCCGGGGGCGGAAGGGTGGGGATCAGCCCCGTGTCGTCAATCGCCCCGCGGAAGAAAGCAAGAATCTTCCGTATGGTGCCCCCGACCTCGGAAAGAATCGTATCGTCCTCGGTATGGCGGATATACTCTGCGACCTGCATCGGATAAATGAGGGAGAAAAACGGGATCGGAAGAACGATGCCCGAAGGGGCGCAGATATTCAGAAGTCCGCTCTCTGTCTGCGACTTTGCGAGAAGGAGAAGGTTCTCTCTTTGGTACTTATGTCCGCGGAAGGCAAAGTAACCCGCGAGCATCTGATTGCGGCTGTCGAGCGCATAGAGCGCCTGCTCCCGCCACGGGCAATCCTCATAATGCTCGTGCATACAGCATTTCAGAGTGTAGACCGAAGTATCATAGATCTTTTGTAAAGTTTTATTCTCAAATTTCACCTTATTGGCGAGAATCGGGAACTCAACAGGGCGAATGCCAAGAGCGTTGATCCGAATGTTTTTTGCATTGACAAAGAGGTATCTGCCCGCAAGGCGGCGATAAGGATTCATATAAAGATTGCGTCCGACACCGGCGCGGAATTCCACGCTGAAGTCGCGCCCGTCAAGAAGGCGGGGCACTTCCCCGTCCGAAAGGTGCTCGCCGTAGGAAATCGTCAGCTCGCACTCCTCGTCGCAGGAAATGTCCATATCGAGAAAGCCGACCGTCTCGACACCGAGGTCGATGAGCCACCCGTCTTCCCTTTCGGTAACGGTGGTCTGCCGCCTTGCCCCGAGCTTCAGATTCGCGAGTTCCCTCTCGCGGAAGCTCACGGTCTCATAGACGGTAGCCGGGGTGGCACGCCCCGCGTCGCAAAAAACGGTATTGTCGTAGTAGAAAGAATAGCCGAGCTGCGGGGTGATGCGCTTGCAATATCCGCTCCGGTAATTCAGGTTTCTGGAACAGCGCACACTCTCGTCACTCGTGAGAAGAATCTTCTTCCCGCACTCTACCGTAAAGGCAAGATAGGCATCGAGATTGAAGGCGGTCTGAGTGTCCAGCCCTTCATGCCACGCCGTGATTTTCAGGGAATTTTCCTTTTCGCAATAAGGGGTGATGTCGAAGACAAGCGCTTCCTTATCTTCCGGGAAATTCTGACAGAAGCCGAAGGCGCAGAGCGTCCCGTTGCAATAAGCGGCAAACTTATCGTCGGAGGAAATCTTCAGAAAGATCTTCTCCCCTTTCGGCGCCTTGAAATCCGCCGTGAAATCCATGTATTCGTCCTGTGTATTCCGTCTTTCTCCCCATATGGCTTTTGCAATCATGGCGTGCTCCTTCTTTCTGTTTTCTGTGCTGTATTATCAAAGAATCGTCTCCATGCCGAGCTTCTGCACCTGCATGCCGACAGACTCGTAAAAACGGCGGGCGCTCTCATTCCCCGCCCACACATTCAGCGTGACATTGTAGGCGCCGATCCCGCGGGCGAAGTCCAGAACATGACGGTACAGCGCGCGCCCGACACCGCGCCCACGCGAGGCGGGATCGACGCAGAGATCGTCGATATAAACGGTACGGTAGCCCGTCGTGGAGCCTTCTTTTCCATGATTTACGAGAATACAGAAGGCATAGCCGAAAATCTTCCCGTCCTCTTCAAAGACAAAAACCGGGCGATTCTCGTCCGCGAGAAGGGCGGCAAGCTCTTCGTCGGTATACTTCTTTCCGCCGTCGCGGAAAAGGTCGGGGCGAAGTCCCGCATGGATATGGTTCACCTCATACAGGAGGCGGTCAAGATCGGGCATGTCAGCCCTCTTTGCGCGTCGTATCATGGGTTCTCTTCTTTCTTTCGATTCTTAAAAGTATTGTACCATATATTCTCCCGTTTTGCAAGAGGGAAAGAGACTCTCCGGAAAAAGAAATGCGGGACTTTTCGTCAGGTACGGCTCTTTTTCCGATACTCGCTCGGGGTCATGCCGGTGGCATGGCGGAAAGCGATGCAGAACTGCGTTCTGTCCGAAAAACCCGATTCCTTCACGATCTCCTCCACCGATAAGGAGGTGCGTTTCAGAAGTCCTTTCGCGTTGCGGATTCTGACGGCGAGCAGTGCCTTATGCAGCGTAGTGCCGGTGTGCTCCTTGAAAAGACGGTTGAGATAAAAGGGGTGGTAGCCGAAGGCGGCGGCAATGTCGGAGTTCGTCAGAGAGCGGTCAAAGTTCTCGCGCAGATAGAGCGTGATCTCCTGCACAATCTTCGGTTGCTCGTGCGATATGCCTTTCGTCTCCTCGAGAAGAAGACAGAGCGCCTCCTTCAGGAGCGCCGAGGTGATGGCGTCCGATCCCTCCCCGGGGCAAAGGCTCTCCGAGACACACCGACGAAGCAACGGCTCCAGCGCCTCCGCCCCGTATAGGGTGATTCCGTGCGAAAGCTCGGGCGGCGGTGTGTGTGTGAAAATGCGTTCGGCGTGGAACTTTCCGATCTCGTCGGGGGTGCGGGGGACGGGGTCGTCCGCGTGCTCCCGCGAGAGGTCAAAGTTGAGCACGAGCACCTTGGCACGACCGACAAAACGATAGGGCACCCCGGGGAGAACAAAGAGGACGGTGGCGGGCGTGAGCGCGCTCTCCCCTTCCTCCGTGACAAAGGTCATATCGCCGTCGAGGACATAAAACAGGCGATAATCGTACGCGGCGCGGAAGCGATCGCCTTCCATGACGGCAGGGTGCACTCTCGCGTAGCGAAGATAGGGATTGATATCCGCCAAGTGCATAAGCCTCTCCTCCCATAGTTTGTTTTTTTAACATTCGGATTTGTATTTTGTATAGATTATAGCATAGATTTACGGTATAATCAAGGGAGAAAAACAGGATTTTTCTCTTTATTTTTTGCCCGATAACGAGAAAGAGGGACAAAATGCCGCTTCGGAAAAGAAAAAGCGGCGGCGGACGCCCCTTTTTCATCCGTGCAACGATCTTTGTTCCGCTAACATAAATCCGAAGGGCGGCGGCACCTCTCTTTGCTCTGCCCCGAAAGGAGAAGACATGAAATTCAGTGTCGGGTACCGACTGACGGCAGACGGCGAATGGTTCCGCTGTCTTCTGACGGAAAAAGAACATCTCAAAGAAATCTATTTCCCTTGGACGGGATTTTCGAGCGGGCGGGAAGAGACTGCCCCCGAGGGGCTCTCTCCTTTTGATGCCGAGGCGGAAAAGCGGCGGGAGCTGAAAGCGCTTCACGACGCGGGGATCGGTATGAACCTTCTGCTCAACGGCAACTGCTACGGCAGAGATTCCCTCTCCCGCGCCTTCTTTCTGCGGCTCGGAGACACGCTCGACGAGGTGACTGACACCCTCGGCGTCTCCTCCGTTACGACGACCTCCCCCGTGATTGCGAAATTCATAGGGCAAAACTTCGGGGATCTCGAAGTACGGGCGTCGGTAAATATGGAGATCGGAACGCCCGAGGGCATGACATACCTTTCGGAGTGGTTCGACGCCTTCTATCTCGCGAGAGAATATAACCGCGACTTTGGTGCGATCCGAAGAATGAAAAACGCCGCAGAAGCAAAAGGAAAGAAGCTCTGCCTTCTCGCAAACAGCGGGTGCCTGAACCACTGCTCCGCCCACCATTTTCACGACAATCTCGTGGCACACCACGGAGAGATCGCCGAAATGGACAATGCGTATGACTTTCAGGGGGTATGCTGGGACTATCTCAGAGATCTCGTTCACCTCGACGAATATCTGCGGATCACGAACTTTATCCGCCCGGAAGACATCCACCTGTATGAAGAGTGGTTCGACTGCGTAAAGCTCGCGACGCGCGCGTCGGCACACCCCGAGAGAACCCTACGGGCATACATACGCGGGCAATACATCGGCTCGGTGATGAATCTGCTCGAGCCGGATCACAGCGGCGGCGTGCTGCCCCTCCTTGTCGAGAACAGCGCGATCCCCGCAGAATTTGCCGGGACGGTCGGAAACTGTCAAAAAAACTGCGAGTCGTGCGATTACTGTCGGCGCGTCTTGCGAAGTGCTTTGATTCAAATGGAGGAAATCATTCATGCTGACCAGTGAAATGATTAAGAAAATCGCGCTCGAGGCGGGCGCGGACAAATGCGGCATCGCGCCGATCTCCCGCATGAAGGGAGCACCCGACGACATGAACCCGATGTTTCTCTTCCCCGAGGCGAAGAGCATGATCGGTTTCGTCTTCCGGATTCCGCGCGGCGTGCAGAGAGGAATCGAAGAGGGGACGCAGTTCTATCAGTACCCCTCGATGGCATACGGCGGTATCAACGAAATTTTCGCCCCTGCGGTGCTCTATCAGGTGGGAAAATACATAGAGTCCGAGGGATACGAAGCGTTCGTCTATCGTAACACGGGAGCGCGCGGCTCCGTCTCGGATATGGACGGCTCACCCGGAAATACCCTTTCCCCCGAAGAACAGATCGAGGTCAACGAAAACGCGAAGACCTCTACGGCGCATCACAGAAGCGTCCAGTTCACAAGACCGACGCGCGCGGAAAATGTCGCGCCCGACCTGCAATTTCATTTCCGTCTTGCGGCGGTTGCCTGCGGACTCGGAGAGATCGGATACAGCAAAATGCTCCTGACGCCCGAATTCGGCCCGCTCCAGCGTGTGGCATTCCTGTTCACCGACGCGGAGCTCGAATATGACGAGATGTACAGCGGGAAACCGCTCTGCCGCCGCTGTATGGCGTGTGTGCGGGAGTGCCCCGGGCATTGTATCCCCGACATCAAAACAGGTAAGACGGTCAAGGTCGACCTCGACGGCAAGATCTGCGAATGGGGCGACATCGACATGTGGCGGTGCTACGCCTTCTATACCCATGCGGGACGGTTCTACAATCCCTTCGTGCCGAAAGAAGTATTCGACAAAAACGAAGGGGGCGCGCTCGACCTGCTCGAAGGAAAGACCGCCGTGGCAGACGAGCATGAGATCATGAAGGTGTACACTGCCCTGCAAAAGTATTTCCCCAGCTGGGTGGGCTACAACATGGCAAAATGCGGCGGCTGTATCCGCGCCTGCGTCTCGATGCTCGAGAAAAAGGGCGGCTGTATGGAAGGGCGCTTCGAGCGTCCGCTCCGCACAAAAAAAGCGTGGAAACTGGATCGTTGATTTCTGCGGAAGGAGGTATTTGTATATGCTGACATCGGAACTGATCAAAGAAAAAGCCAAAGAATTCGGCGCGACGGTATGCGGGATCGGCGGACTGGAGCTGTTTGAGGGCGAAGAACCCGCAAAAGACCCGAAGATGATCCTGCCGGCGGCAAAATGCATTGTCGGCTTCGGCTTTGCCGTACCGCGCGGATTTTATCACGCGATGGCGGAAAAACGGCAATTTTATACCTATATGACCGAGGGGGTCAAGTACATAGACGACGAGCTGTCCGAGATCTTTCTGTTCAAAATCGGGCGTCTGATCGAGGACGCGGGATATGACGCCTGCCTGCAACGCTCGGTGCCGAACCTGCGGGCGAAGGGCGACAAGAGCACGAACCCCGAGGTCATCGACACCTTCGAGCTGATTTCCGACCCGGTGGAAGAAGGAAAGCCGGCGCCCGATGTGTTCATCGACTTCGGCAAAGCGGCGAAAGCCTGCGGCATCGGAGAAGAAGGGCTGAACGGACGGATCATAGCGAAAGATCACGGTCCCTTCATGCGCTATGTCTTCATCATCACCGACGCACCGCTCGAGGTGGATCCGCCCCTTGCCGAGGCGCTCTGCGACGGGTGCGGTGAATGTATCAGCGCCTGCCCGGGGCACGCCATTGACGAGCACGGTCTTGACAGCTGGCAATGCGCCGTGACCTATCGCGGTGCGTTCCGCGACAACCCGTTTCTGACCGACGATTTTCTGCGTGACGATCCCCGGCGGGAGGACATTCTCGACGGGAAAGTACGCTTTGACAGTGCGTCGGCGAGAGCGCTCTACCCTTCTCTGAAATTTCTGCCGAACACGCACAACGGCTATGCGCCCTGCCTGTGCGGCAGGCGCTGTGACATTGCCTGCTACCGACATCTGAAGGAGGTGGGAAAGATATGAATTCCTGCGACCTGAAACAGAAAATCACCGAAATCGCAAAGAACAACTGGGTAGATCTCGTGCGCTTCGCGCCGGCGTCCCGCTTTTCGAAAGAAGATCCGATCTTCCGTATCATGCCCGAGGTGAAGACGGTCATCTGCTTCGGCTACGGTCTTCTGCGCGGCATGTTCCGCGGGATTGAGGAAGGAACGACCTTCTATCAGTACACCACCATGGCGGTGGAAAATATGGAAGAGACCGTTATGCCGATGGCACAGCTGATGGCGGCGAACGCCATCGAGGAAGAAGGCTATCTTGCCCTGCCGCAAAGACGGCACCAGACGATCATGGCGGAGGAGAACAGCACAAACCCCGAGGTCGCATACGACGCGATCTTCCGCGGAGTGACGAGGGAGCCGCAGATGAATTTCTCCGAGGCGGCGGTTACCTGCGGACTCGGCGAGCGTGGACTCCACGGTGCCGTGCTGACCGATGAGTTCGGACCCTTCCTTCGTTATAACTTCATTCTGACCGATGCCGTGATCGAAGAGGATCCGACCCTAAAGGCGCACCTGTGCGACAAGTGCGGCGCGTGTGTCCGCGGTTGCCCCGGGCACGCCATCGCAGAGGACGGCAGCGTCGATCCGTGGCAGTGCGCGGTCTACTATAACGGCGCCTGCGGACTGAAAAATCCGTTCATGGGTCCCGATGCCTTCGGCAAGTTTGAAAACCGGCTGGAGATCATCGAGGGCAAGGCAAAGGTCACGCCCGAGAGCGCACGGAAGATTCTCGATCAGATCTATTTCTACCCGCCGGCACAGCACTCCTATCAGTGCTCCATCTGCGGCAGAGCGTGCGACATCGCCTGCTACTGCCACCTTGAGGAAAAAGGCGTGCTGAAACATTCGTTCACCACCCCCTTCCGCAAGCGGGAAGAATGGAAATTCAAGATTGAAGATTTTGAATAAAACGCGAATTTGTAAATAATATTTTACAAATATTCCCATTCATACAACTTGTAAAACAAACTGACTCTTAAAACTTCAAAAAAATCCGACCGTGATGTATTCAATAAAAAGGGTGAGCTGTCATAGCTCACTCCTTTTTTGATTACGCGGTTTTTGCGGATTCTCTCAAGATGCAAAACGCTCGCCTACCCCCGCCGACGGAAATCTTCTGTGTCGTACAAGAGCTTTTAATAACGCCCATGATCGTGAAGGCGATCAGGTAATTCATTGACCGTATGACTTCGGGATTCCGATCTGTCATTTATTTCCGTTCTTTTTCAAATCATTGTGTGGTGACTCATCATGGACTCGGTCTCGCGCGAACTGCGCGCTCGGTCTTCCGCGGCTCTGACAGGTCTCGCTACGGCTCGGTCACGCTCGGGCTCTGACAGCACACTGTGCTGTCATTCAGTTCCCTCGCGCCGCTTCGCTACACCGTGCTGTCATTCAGTACCGCTCCCCTTCGAGCCCTTGCGGTACCAAAAAAAAGAGAGCACCCACAAGAGGTGCGTCCAGATCAAGGGCTCGGTCTCGCGCGAACTGCGCGCTCGGTCTTCCGCGGCTCTGACAGCACACTGTGCTGTCATTCAGTACCGCTCCCCTTCGAGCCCTTGCGGTACCAAAAAAAGAGAGCACCCACAAGAGGTGCTCTCTTTTTTTGGTGGACCATCAAGGGCTCGAACCTTGGACCGACCGGTTATGAGCCGGTTGCTCTAACCAACTGAGCTAATGGTCCGTTCTGAATTTCGCTCTTTATTGTAGCAGAAAAATGAGAACGAATTGTGAATTTGAGGTAAAGCGTTTGTAAACGAGGAATTTCTTGCCATCGCCCTCGCGAAGGCGGAAAACAAGAGAAAATCCGCGCGCCGTATCTTTCACGGGCGCGGATTTTCTGTTTTTTCGATTGCCTGCGGCACGCTCTTCCGCGAAAAGACTCCAAAAGGAACGCGGGAGGGATTTCGACAGACTCTCGGTGCCCTTGCGGGTGTATCAGCTGTTGTAGTCGCAGACGATCGTCGCGGTGCCTGCCTTCGTCTCATAGGTGATGGTGACGGAGGTGATGGTCGTGTCGTTGCGCTTGACGGTCAAGGTGACTTCCGCATTGATCGCGGTGCCGAGGACATCCTTCGTATCCTTCGACTGCACGGTCGCCTTCAGCGTCGTGTTGCCGTCCTCGATGGTGTAAACCATCTTCTCGGGATCGAGATTCAGCTTCAGTTCGTTTGCCAGCGTGAACTCACGCGTGACACCGTCGTCTGTCGTATACTTGCCGTCCTCATAGGTGATAGTGCCGGTCTTCGTGCTCTTCGGCTCGAAATCCTCGCTCGTGGTATCGGTAATCTCGTTGAACTGCTCTACCTCATATTTGACGGTAGCACGATCGTCACCGGCATAGGTGATCTCGAACTTGCCGTTCAGAGTGCCGAGGTCGGAAGTCATCGTCGTACGAACCATCGAGGTCTTCGGCGAGACGGTCTTCAGCGCGTTGGTAAAGAGGGAGAGATCTCCTTTTTGCTCCGTATCGCCGCCCGGATTCGTCGGATTGCAGGCGACGAGCGAGACAACGCAGAGGAGCGCGAGAAGAATCGCAATCAGTTTTTTCATTGTTTGACCATTCCTTTCTTGCGGAAACTTATTTTAAGAGCGTCACCGTCTCGTTGTCGTACGAGTAGGTGGTATGAATGGTGATCTGCTTTCCGTTCGGCAGCTCTTCGGTCGCCTCTTCGGAATAGTCAAGAATGACATCGGTGATAACAGCGCCGTCGTTCACGATCGTGACAAACACATCGGAGGTCAGCTCGGTACCTTCGCCGAAGACCTTCGCGAGGTTCGCGGCTGTGACAGTGAAGGTCAGGGTCTTCGCACTGCTGTTGTAGTTAACATTGCTGAGCGCCGAAGCATCAAGGTTCAGCGCCATCTGTCCGATCCCGGGAGTGAAGTCATCGCCCTCGGTCCATCTGCCCTTGTTTTGACGGACACCCAGCCCGTCGACATACTCAAGGGAGCCGGACACCCATTTGGTCGGTCCGATTTCTTCTTCCACCTTGGCTCTCTGCTGTTCTTTCCACTGGTAGACGGCAGCCGTCTTCCATTCGCCCTCATAGAGGATCTCGCCCTTGACGAGGGACTGCTCCCCCTTCAGGGTGATGTCACCGAACTTCTGCTCGCTCTTTACGACCGTCTTTGTCGGCTCACTGTTCTTATACATGTTCGCCACTGTGGTCAGAGCGTTCCCTCCGGTCGTGCCCCCGATGCTGCACGCGGTGAGAGCAAAGACACAGGAAAGAACAAGGATCCATGCCAAAAATCTCTTCATAATCTATCCTTTCTGTCCGTCGCGACTCAGGCATTACCGCCGAAGTCGAGCTGTATCGCGTTGTAGGAACGGGAGGTTCTCACCGCGACGGCGGCGCCGCTCGGCGAGGTGTAGGTGATGTTCACATTCGTGATGTAGGTACCGTTCGACTTGACGGTCAGGGTGATGTTGCTGTTGCCGTTTGTATCGAACTTCGTGCCAAGGATCTTCTCGGCATTCTCCGGTGTGAGAGTCGCTGTCAGGGTGCGCTCGTCCTCGGAGATCTGGATGTCCGCGAGAAGCCCCTTATCGAGTGCGAACTTACCGCCCGACCAGACAAGAGCCTCGGTCTCGTAAGTATCGCCGTCGGTCGAAACCTTACCGTCTTTATAATAGATAGTGCCCTTGACGGTCTTCGTCTCGCTGTCCGCCGCCTCATCAAGACGGGCGGGACGGGTGTATTCATAGGTCATGATGGCGTTCTGCCCTTCGCTCTCGGTCACATAATGACCGGTGTAGATGCTGCCGCCGTCCTTCTCCTGGTAGGTCACATCGGTGACGATGCGGGTCGGTGAGACCGACGACTTTGCCAGAGTGAAGATATCCTTCGGTCCCGTCGATGTGGGTGAACACGCCGCGAAGGCGAAAACACACGCGAGAAGAAGCAGGAGACTTATGATCTTTTTCATATTCTGCCGGGTTCCCCTTTCAGATATAGGAGTAGATATTTTAAGCTATAACCATTATACCTTTTTTACAAAGAAAAGTCAAGAGAAAACCCCGGAAATGTGACTGTACGCTATGACGAAAAATCGGGGCAAATTTTATTCAATATTACCAAAAAGATCGGCTTTGTACTCTTTGACGAACTCTTTTGTGAGGGTAATCAGCCGCTTTTGCGGGACGGAGGGAACCTGATCGGGCTTCATCGCGATCGCCATCGTGCGGGAGACGGCAGGGACGATCGGGACGAAACGGACGGCATTCTTTCGCCCGTTGATGATCAGCTCGGAGAGCATGCTGATGCCGAGGTTGTGCTCCACCATCGAGATGATGGCGGGGTCGTCGACATAGGTCTGCGTGACGAAGGGGCGCACGCCGCGCTCCGCGAAGACCGCGCTGATATCGTCGTCAAAGCCGAGACCGGGCATCAGAAACTTCGTGCCGTTGAAGCCCGAAATGGGGAATTCCTCCCCTTCCGTGGGATAATCCTTCGGCAGAACGGCGTAAAAGCGGTCGGTGAAGAGGGGGATCCAGTGGAAATTGTACTTCGGATTCCGGCTCCCGTAGCAAAGGTCGAAGCGCCCTTCCTCGAGTCCGCCGAATACCTCGGCGACCGTGCCGGTCTGAATGTTCACGGTGACGCCGGGGATCTCCTTTTCCAGGCGCTGAACGATGGTGGGAAGCCATGTTTCTGCGATACTGGAGAAGGCACCGATACGAATGACCTTGTCACCGTAGGAGCGGACGATGTCGATCTCGTTCTCCAGCGCGTCCTCGCACATGACAAGCGCTCGGATTCTGGGAATGAGGCGCTCTCCTGCGGGGGTGAGCTTGATCCCGTAATAGCCGCGCTGAAGAATGGGGAAGCCGACCTCCCCTTCGAGCGTATTCATCATGTGGGTCAGACCCGACTGGGTGTACCCGAGCTTCTGCGCCGCGGCAGAAAAAGAACCGAGATCCACCGCGGTGAGAAGCACTTTATATTTTGAGGCTCCCATGCTTTCTTTCTCCTTTAAAAGTGCTCTTACGAACACTTTCCTTTACTTTTTGGTGAGATATCCTTTGCGGAAGAGGAGTTCCGCGATCAGAACGGCGCCGCCCGCCGCACCGCGCAGAGTGTTATGCGACAGACCGACAAACTTATAATCGAAGACGCTGTCCTCGCGGAGTCTGCCGATCGAGACGCCCATGCCGCCGTAAAGATCGCGGTCGGTCTTTGTCGCCGGACGGTCGTTTTCCTCAAAATAGGTAAGGAAGTGTGCGGGGGCGGAGGGCAGTCCGAGTCTCTGCGGCTCCCCCTCATAGGCGCGCCACGCGGCGATGATCTCGTCTTTTGTCGGCTTCTTCTCGAAGGTGACGAACACCGCCGCCATATGCCCGTCGGTGACGGGGACGCGCAGGCACTGCGCGGTGATCTGCGGCTCGGTCGCGGGGACGATCGCCCCGTCCTTCACCTCGCCGAAAACGCGGAGGGGTTCTTTTTCGCTCTTCTCCTCTTCCCCGGCGATATAGGGAATGACATTGTCGATCATCTCTCCCCATTCGCGGAAGGTCTTACCCGCGCCGCTGATCGCCTGATAGGTGGCGACGGCAACCTTGCGGATCCCGTAGGGGCGCAGAGGGGCGAGCGCACCGACATAGGACTGGATCGAGCAGTTCGGCTTCACGGCGATGAAGCCGCGCTTTGTACCGAGGCGGGCGCGCTGAGCTTCGATGACGGCGAGGTGCTCCGGGTTGATCTCCGGAATGACCATCGGGACATCGGGCGTCCAGCGGTTGGCGGAATTGTTCGAGACGACGGGAATCTCCGCGCGGGCATATCTCTCCTCCAGTGCGCGTGTCTCGTCCTTCGGCAGGTTCACGGCGCAGAAAACGAAATCGACAAGCTCTCCGACGCGCGCGATGTCCTCCGAGGAGATCACCTCCATGGCGGCGGCGCGGGCGGGGCACGGGGTGCTCATCTTCCACCGTCCCTCGACCGCCTCGGCGTAGCTCTTCCCCGCCGAGCGGGGACCCGCGACAAGGGCGGTCAGTTCAAAATACGGATGCTCCGAAAGCAAAAGGACAAAGCGCTGACCGACCATACCGGTCGCGCCGATGATGCCGACTCTGAGTTTTTCCATGTTGGATGCCTTTCTCTGATAGGATAATTCG
>CALAFS010000142.1 GCA_937892405.1 uncultured Clostridia bacterium | reverse complement strand
ACGTCAATGCTTGTTCCCCCGGTAAGAACAACTTTTTTAAGGCTGCTCGGAATGTATTTTTTGTTGTCCGAATAACCGGATGCGCCGAAAATATAACCGAAATGTGTTTTATCTGTACTGTCGGCTGTTGCTCCGACAAAGGGAAGTGTAATGCTTGTGAGCGATGTACAATTGGCAAATGCACCGAGCTCGATGTTTTTCACGCTATTCGGAATAGTAAATATCGTGAGTCCCGTGCATCCGTCAAATGCGTGACTGCCAATGCTTTCGATATTATCGGGAATCGTGAAATCTGTCAACCCTTCATAGCGGTAGAAGGCGTAATCACCGATTCTTGTTCCGGTGATTACGATTTTTTTGAGACTACCCGGAATATAGTTACCGTTGTACGAATAGCTTGATGCGCCGAAAATATAGCCGAAATGTGTGCTGCTTTTTCCATCGGCTGTTGCTCCTGTAAAAGGAAGTACAATGCCTGTGAGCGATGTACAATTGGCAAATGCGCCGAGGCCGATGTTTTGCATGCTTTTCGGAATAGTTATGTCCGTAAGCCCCGTGCATCCGGCAAAAGCGTAGCTTCCGATGCTCTCTATCACATCCGAAAAGACAACATCCGCAAGATCGACGCATCCGTAAAACGCACGGTTGCCGATAAAAGCAAAATTTTCAAAAGCGATATCGCTCAGACGGACGCACCCTTCAAAAGCGGATTCGCCTATGTACTTGGTGTTCGACGAAAGAACGACGGAACAAAGCATTTCGCATCCGCTGAAGGCGCGGGCTTGGATGGTCGTTACACCGTCGGGAATACGGATCTCCGTAAGACAGGAGCATCCGCGGAAAGCACCGGTGCCGATGCTTTGTATACTGCCCGGGAACTCGACCTTGGTAATCGAGTTACATCCTTCCAATGCGGATGCTCCGATGTTCGCGATTCCGTTGCAGAAAATCACCGTACGGAGCATGGTATTGCCTTTGAAAGCGTTCTCGCCGATGTATCTGACGGGGAAGCCGTTCACATAGGCGGGGACGACGAGGGGAGTGGTCGGAATGGCGCCCGCCGCATCCGCGTAGCCGGTAATGGTCGCTTCGCCTTTGGACACGGTGTAGGTGAATCCGGCAGAATAGACGGTGATCCATTTGCCGTAAATGGCGCTGTCTTTTCGGAATTCCGTTGTGTCAAACAGTGGCGTCTGAAAATTCGCATCGACAAACCAACCGTAGAAATATTTTCCGCATTGGGATTGGTCGTGATGTCCTCCGGCTTTTTCGGTGCCTGAATCAGAAAGTTTTTACCGCCGTCTGTATACAGGGTATCGACGGTTTTGCCGTCAATGATGACCTTGACGGCAAGGCGTACATCCGTATATCCGCAAACGGTGCAGGTCTTGTTCGCGTCATAGGTATGCGCGGCGCGGTCGGCAACCTCGGATGTGTGGATGCAGGTAGCGGCATGCCAGTGGGCATTCACATCGGCAGACCATGTGTCACTGAAAGAATGACGGGGGCTGACATCACCTTCCGTCATGCCGCAAGCCGAGCAGGTTTTCGGTTTTGTGCAGGTGGCGTCCTCCCAGGTATGCCCGAGGGCGGAGCCTTCGGTTATGCCGCAAGCCGAGCAGGTTTTCGGCTTTGTACAGGTAGCCTTCTGCCAGGTATGACCGAGCGGCTTTCCGTCGGTCTCCCCGCAAGCGGAACATGTCCGCGGTGCGGTACAGCTGGCAGCTACCCAGGTATGCCCGAGGGCGTTGCCCTCAGTCGTGCCGCAAGTCGAGCAGGTTTTCGGCTTTGTACAGGTGGCTTTCTGCCAGGTATGTCCGAGGGCATTGCCTTCGGTTTCCCCGCAGGCGGAACATGTGCGCGGTGCGGTACAGTTGGCGGCTACCCATGTATGCCCGAGGGCGTTGCCCTCGGGCGTGCCGCAAGTCGAGCAGGTTTTCGGTTTCGTACAGGTAGCCTTCTGCCAGGTGTGACCGAGCGGCTTACCGTCAGCCTCCCCACAGGCGGAACATGTGCGCGGCGCGGTGCAATCGGCAGCTACCCAGGTATGCCCGAGGGCGTCGCCTTCGGCCGTGCCGCAGACCGAACAGGTTTTCGGCTTTGTACAGGTGGCGTCCTGCCAGGTATGCCCGAGCGGTTTACCTTCGGTTGTGCCGCAAGCCGTGCAGGTTTTCGGTTTCGTACAGGTAGCCTTCTGCCAGGTGTGACCGAGCGGATTTCCTTCGGTTTCCCCGCAGGCGGAACATGTGCGCGGTGCGGTACAGTTGGCGGCTACCCATGTATGCCCGAGGGCATTGCCTTCGGTTTCCCCGCAAAGGGCGCAGGTCTTTGGCTTCGTGCAGGTGGAATCCCGCCATTCATGCTTGCACTCGCCGCAGGCGGTCAGAAGCAGTCCCACCGTGAAGAGCAATAAGAGCAAGGACAAAAGGGAAATGATCTTTTTCATAATGCCTCCGTCGATATCCGGCGAGTTTTGTTCACCGAATATAGTATTCGATGAACAAAACAAGTCATTTTTGCCATTAGCGAAGCGGCAGGAAGGGGGAGAACTATGCTTTTTTTCGGAAAATGTTGACTTTTTTTCCTTTACTTGCTATAATATATACATCAATTACTATAATCTATGAACATTCAGAACAGCTTTCCGAGGCGGTTCATCATGGCGATTTTATGCTCGGGAAGAGAGTGCGCATAGCGATTCAGCGTGATCGTCGGGTTCTTATGACCGAGTATTTCGGCGAGCGTTTTTACATCCATGCCGCATTCGAGCGCCCGAGTCGCGAAAGTGTGGCGCAGAGAGTGAAACCCGCGGTGCGCAATATGCAGTCTTTTTAACAGCAACTCAAAACTTCGTTGATAGGAGCGCACCGACACGGTGCCTCCGCCCGCCGACACGACGAAGTCCGAGGTGCTGTTTTTCTTTATGCTTTTTAACTTTGGCAAGAGCTGTTTCGGCAGGGGAATGACGCGCCGTGATGTCTCCGTTTTCGGCTCGTCAAAGACGGTACCCTCCGACGAGTCGTGACAGGAGCGCGACACCGTTAAAAATCCTCGCCTTAAATCAATATCTCCCCATGTGAGCGCCATCAGCTCACCGATGCGCAGTCCCGTATACAGGCAAAGTACGATGCCGAAGAGCTTTGTCTTTTTGCCCGCAAGGACGGCACTTTCGATTTTCTTCTGCTCGGAGAGCGTGAAGCATTCGACGCATCGTTCATGCCGCTTCGGACGCCGGATTTTGTCTGCCGTATATTCTTTTACATACCCGTAAAGATGCGCCGTCCGCAGGGAATTTTGAAGAACGGAGATAATCGCGTTCACCGTGCTGGCGGATAGCCCGCCGCCCGTTTTTCCGTTGCCGCCCGAGAGTAATTTCGCCGTGAACGATTGCAAGAGCAGGGGCGTCACATCGTCAATCTCGTTTTTTCCGATCTGTGGGGCAATGTGCGTGCGGATCAGTTGTTCGTATCGCGCAAAGGTGCGTGCCTTCGCGTTCGGTTGGATAAAATGATTGAGCCAAATGGATAACCAGTCTGCGTATTTCATGTTTTCTCCGTTGTATGGTAAAAATAAGACCGCCCCCGCGGGAAATTTCCCGCGGGGGCGGTGCGATTATGAGTAGGAATCGTGACTTTGCGTCAATTTCATGCGTAGGTCAGTTTGTAAACGCGGTTTTCTGTCAGCGGAATGTCGGGCGGGGTTTCTCCGTCGGGAACATCGACACCGTCGACGGTCAGGACACGGTTTCCTTGCATGACATAGGAGGTGCGGAAGGTTTTATCTTCCCCGACATCGCGGAGATAGCAAAGATGGATCACCTGCACACCGTTTGTTTCGCGGATCGTCATGACGACCGCTTTGTCATCGGGCAATTCGAACTTGACATACAGCGTGACGCGCACCTCGGGGGTTGCCATGGAAGTGAAGGGGATCGTCATCGCCTCGTCGGTGTAAACCTTGAACATGCTCCGATATTCCTCTGGCACAGTAGAATTGAAAAGATAGCTGCTGTTATACTCCGAGAGAAAGAGGATGATATCCTCCGCCGTGACGGTTTTTCCGACCGGAATAGAACTGATCGAATAGAGGGTACGATACCCCTCGACGATAAAATCATAACCGCTCACATACTCGTCGTCCGTCGTCTCGGTTTCCACCGAGATGGAATCGTAAGTCTCCTCGTCGAAGGTGAAGCGGTAGTCGGCGCTCTCCTCCTTGCGGTAGGTCGTGTTCTGCGTCTCGTCCTCGAAGATTTCGGTGTCGTCGTAAACGCCCGTGAAGAGAATGCTGTCGTCCTCGCGGATCTCAAAGGAAAATGTGTAGGAATATTTCGTCTTCAGATAGCCGTCCGCTTCCTCGTAATAATCTGAGTCATCCCGCTCACCCGTGGCGTGGAAGGTGAGGAGGATGCTTCCGCTTTCAGTCCTCTCGACGGTCACGTCGGTGACGGTGTAGCCGTAAAGCTCGAGGTTCTTTGCGATGATCTCGTCGCGGAAGGCGGAAAATTCCGTCTTTGCAGAAACGAAGCAGAAATCGAAGAAGCTTGCGGGAAGATACCACGCAATATCGGCAGCGTCATACGACGGCTTTTTATAGGTGCCCGTGGCAGGCATTTCGCCGATCTTTTGATAGAATTTGATGCGCCGCTCCCCGTCCTCCGTGTCCACGACCTTGACCGCGTAGATCTCTGTGCCCCGAAGCACGAGCTCGGTCTCTCCCCGACGAAGTCTGTATTGATCGATGGTGCGGAAGAAGCAGTTTGAGAAGAAGTAGGATTCCGTTCCGATGCTCTTCGAATAGATGCTGCCTTCCTGTGACAGTATCTCAACGAAGGAAACGGTATATCGGTCGTTGCAGGAGAAGAGCTCACGAAGCGCCTCGGTCAGCGCGCGGAGGTTTTCCTCTTCGGTGTATTCCTTTTCAAGTCCGCACCCCGTGCACTTTTTGTTTTTGCCGTTGTTTACGAAATTGTGCACGCCAAAGTCGAAGGTCTCATAACCGCACTCCGAGCAGACATGCCAGTGCGCGGTCTCGTTATACACCCAGTCGCCGATGCCGAAATGGTCGACCGTCGGCGGCTCTTCAAGGTAGACATCTTTGTAAACGACAGTATACACGCGACTCTCGGAGCAGAGGAATCCCGAGTATTCAAAATCGGTATTCCCGTCGATCGAAAGAACATCGTAGTTCTGGAATCTGTCTCTCGGGTAGAAATATTCTCCGAGATCCCACAGATATACAAGTTGTACATATGGACTGTATTTTCCGTCAAACATCGTGACGACGGTCGCATATCCCTCGGGCGCGACGAATTCGAGATACAGAGTGAGCTCCTCGCCGAGCGTGGTCTCGGTGAAGGGGATCGTGCGCGCCTTGTCGGTATAGAGGCGGAACATCTCGAGGTTCTCGTCATTGCCGATGATGAAGTGGGTGCTGTTGTTCAGATAATCCATGATATCCTGCGCAGTCAGCACCGTGCCGACAAGGACATCGTCATA
>CALAFS010000141.1 GCA_937892405.1 uncultured Clostridia bacterium | reverse complement strand
CCGACGACATCGGGCTGTCCTTTGCGACGCCCCTGATGGATAAGAAACATTCCTGCAAAAACGGGTGTATCTTCTGCTTTATCGATCAGAACCCGAAGGGCATGCGCGAGTCTGTCTATTTCAAGGACGACGACTCCCGCCTGTCCTTCTTACACGGGAACTACATCACCCTGACGAACATGACCGACCGGGATGTCGCGCGCATTGTGAAGATGCGCTTTTCTCCGATCAACATCTCGGTACACACCACTAACCCCGAGCTGCGGGTGAAGATGATGAAGAACAAGAGAGCGGGGGAGGTGCTCCGCTATCTCGATGTCTTCAAGGAGGCGGGACTGTCCCTGTGCGGGCAGATCGTGCTCTGCCACGGGATCAACGACGGGGAGGAACTCCTGCGCTCGATGCGCGATCTCTCAAAGTACGCACCGGAAATGACGAGTGTCTCCATTGTGCCCGCGGGACTGACGAAATACAGAGAAAAGCTCTGCCCCCTGACCGACTTCTCGAAAGAGGAGGCAGGGGAGGTCATCGACGCGATCGACAGCGTCGGTAAAGAACTGAAGGAGAAGATCGGCACGCGCCTTTTCTTCGCCGCCGACGAATTTTATCTGAAGGCGGGGCGGCAGATTCCCCCTGCGGAATATTATGAAGGATACCCCCAGCTCGAGAACGGGGTCGGCATGCTCCGCTCCTTTGCGGACGACTTCAACTTCGCGGCAGAGGATATCGCGACTCTTGCAAAAGAGGTCAAAAAAGAACGGAAAATATCAATCGCGACAGGCGTCGCCGCCTATCCGCTCTTGTCTTCCCTTTGTGCAAGCGTGGAGAAAATCTGCCCGCTTTTAAAAATCAAAGTTTACAAAATCATCAATCATTTCTTTGGTGAGAGCATCACGGTCGCGGGACTCCTGACCGGTCGCGACCTTGCGGACGAGCTTTCCGGCGAGGACCTCGGCGAGGAACTTCTGATCCCGGCGAACGCCCTTCGCTCGGGGGAGGATATTTTCCTCTGCGGCATGCATGTGCCCGAACTGGAAGAAAAGCTCGGCGTCCGCGTGACGCCGACGGAAAACGACGGATACGCGTTCCTTTACCGTCTGTTCGGCAAAGACGCGTGAGAAAGAATACGAGGTGAGAACATGTCAAAACCCATAGTAGCCATTGTCGGCAGACCGAATGTCGGCAAAAGTACCCTTTTCAATAAGATCATCGGGGAGCGCCGCTCCATCGTGGAAGACACACCGGGTGTCACCCGTGACCGCATTTATGCCGATGCCGAGTGGGGAGAGCACCGCTTCCTCCTCGTGGATACGGGCGGTATCGAACCGAAGAGCGACGATACCATTCTGCGGCAGATGCGCCGTCAGGCGACCCTCGCGATCGAGACCGCCGATGTCATCGTCTTTCTCTGCGATGTGAAGGCAGGGCTGGTTGCCGATGACCGCGACATCGCCGTCATGCTGAAAAAGTCGGGGAAGCCGATCATTCCCGTCGTCAACAAGGTGGATAAGGTCGGCGAGTTGCCGTATGAATTCTACGAGTTTTACGAGCTTGGCTTTGACCGCGATCCGATTCCGCTCTCTTCTCTCCACGGTACCGGTTCGGGCGATCTGCTCGACGCGATCCTCGAGGCGTGCGACTTTACCGAAGAGGAAGCGCCCGACGACGGCGTGATCCGCGTCGCCGTAATCGGAAAGCCGAATGCGGGAAAATCCTCCATCATCAATAAGATGTGCGGAGAGGAGCGCCTGATCGTCTCGGATATCGCCGGCACGACGCGCGATGCCGTGGATACGAGAGTGGAGAATTCCTACGGTGTCTTCAACTTCATCGACACGGCGGGGATCCGCAGACAGGCAAAGGTCGAGGACAGAATCGAGAAATTCAGCGTTCTGCGGGCAAAAGCCGCAGTCGAGCGCGCCGATGTCTGCCTTCTGATGGTGGACGCCGCCGACGGCGTCACCGAGCAGGACGAGAGAATCGCCGGTATCGCTCATGAGGCGGGGAAGGCGTGCATCATCGTTGTCAACAAGTGGGACAGCGTCACAAAGGACAATGCCACCACGAACAAGTATACAAACGATGTGCGCACGGCACTCGCTTACATGACCTACGCGCCGATCGTCTATGTCTCCGCCCTCACCGGACAGCGGGTGGAAAAACTTTATCCTCTGATTAAAAAGGTATATGAAGAGGCGTCCCGCCGCGTGCCGACCGGCATGCTCAACGATGTGCTGAACGACGCGATGACGCGGGTACAGCCCCCCTCGGATAAGGGAAAGCGCCTGAAGATTTATTACATGACGGAATCGAGCACCAACCCGCCGACCTTCGTCATCTTCTGCAACAGCGCCGCTCTCTTCCACTTCTCCTATCAGCGCTATATCGAGAATTGCCTGCGCGAGTCCTTCGGCTTTGAAGGCACACCGATCCGTCTGGTTCTCCGTCAGAAGGGCGAGGACGGAATCGGGAATTAACCCTTTGAAAGGAAAGAAAACTTTGCATTTCGCGTCGTTTTGACAAGAAACCGCGAAGGAAATCATCAAAAATATGTTTATTGACCATATCAAAATTTATGTAAAAGCCGGAGATGGCGGAAACGGCGCCGTCTCCTTCCGCCGCGAAAAATATGTCGCCGCGGGCGGACCCGACGGCGGAGACGGCGGCAGAGGCGGCAACATCGTCTTCCGCGTCGATCCCGGCTCGAACACGCTGCTTTCCTACCGTTATAAGAGAAAGTTCGTCGCCGAGAACGGCGGGGGCGGCATGGGCGGAAAGATGCACGGAAAGAACGGTGCGGACACGGTCCTGCCCGTCCCGCCCGGGACACTGATCCGTGACGCGGCGAGCGGGAAAATCATCTTTGACATGGCGAATGCCGACGAGTTCATTCTCTGCCACGGCGGCAGAGGCGGGTTCGGCAACCGTCATTTCGCCACACCGACAAGACAGATCCCCCGTTTTGCCAAGAGCGGCACGAAAGGGGAGGAGAGAGAGGTCCTGCTCGAGCTGAAGATGCTCGCTGAAGTGGGACTTGTCGGCTTCCCGAATGTCGGGAAGTCCTCGATTCTCTCGCGCATTTCCGCCGCGAAACCGAAGATCGCCGATTACCATTTCACCACCCTGTCCCCGAACCTCGGCGTCGTGATGACGGGAGAGGGGCACGGGTTCCTCGCCGCGGACATTCCCGGCCTGATTGAGGGCGCGTCGGACGGCGCGGGGCTTGGGCATGAGTTTCTTCGTCATGTTGACCGCTGTCGGTTGCTTCTGCATGTGGTGGACGCGTCGGCACAGGACGGGCGGGATCCGCTCGACGACATCGACAAGATCGACGCGGAGCTTGAGAAATATTCCGAGGAGCTCGGCACAAGAGTGCAGATTCTCGTAGCGAACAAGACCGACGCGATCCCCGAGGACGCACCGATCCGTGAAGAACTTCGCTCCTATGCAGAGAAGCTCGGACGCGAGATCGTCTTTGTCTCCGCCGTGACGGGGGAGGGGCTGGACGAGCTTGTCCGTCTCGCCGAAAAGACGCTGAAGGATTTGCCCGAACTGACCGTTTACGAGCCAGAGATCACACCGGAGGAAGAGGCGGCGGCAGGCGCCGTCGGCACCCGCGAGACGACGGTGCGCGTGGAAAACGGGGTGTACTTTGTCGAGGGAGAATGGCTCCGCAATTTCATGGGGCAGATCAACTTCGACGATTATGAGTCGCTGAACTTCTTCCAGCGCGTACTTCTGAAGAACGGTGTCATCGACAAGCTCCGCGAGGCGGGGGTCAAAGAGGGCGACACCGTCAACCTTTACGACTTTGAGTTTGAGTTTCTTTATTAAGACAAGAGACGGCGCTTGCCGTCCCACGGAGGGCGTATGCTACACGATCTCATTCTGAAAAACCGTTCGTACCGTCGCTTTGACGAGGGGCACCACCTGACAAAGGAGGATCTTCTTCCTCTGATCGACGCGGCGTGCCTTTCCCCCTCGGCAGGGAATCTTCAGAGAATTCGCTACGCGGTAGTGACGGAGAAGAAACTGTGCGATGCGCTCTTTGAGAAACTCGCGTTTGCCGCCTATTTGAAGGATTGGGCGGGACCCGAGGAGGGGGAGCGTCCCGCGGCGTATCTCGTCCTCTTTACCGAGAAGGCACCCGACGCAACGCTCGGGATCGACATCGGCATCGCGTCGGAGGCGATCCTTCTTTCGGCGGTCGAGCGCGGACTCGGCGGTTGCGTGATCCGCAGCTTCGGGAAAGAGGCGACAGACGCACTCTTTTCCGTTCCCGGCTGGCACCCCGAGCTTGTGATTGCGCTCGGTGTCCCGCGGGAATGTGTGAGGCTCACCGAAGTGAAGGACGGAGACATTCGCTATTACCGTCTCCCGGACGGCACCCACATGGTGCCGAAGCGCTCGCTTGACGAGGTGCTGATCTTCTCGGACGGCGCGATATAAAAAGGAAACTCAAAGAAAAATGTAATACAAAAAGCGGAACTGCCAAGAACGACAGCTCCGCTTTTTGTATTACATTTTCGTTACAGCACAACACCGACGGCGGCATTGATGGAATTTGCAATGATTTGCGAACAGTTATTTACAATATCATCAATATCCTTTGGCGTGACGAAATATTTACCATTCTCGGAGGAGAGATAACGACGGGCGCTTTCTTCGTCGGAACCGAGTGCACGCGCCGTATCCGCGGCGAGAATCCGCGCGTCGATGACGGTCGGGACACCGATGGCGATCACAGGGACACCGAGCGTCTCGAAGGAGAGAGAACGGCGGCGGTTCCCGATCCCGCTCCCCGGGAAAATACCGGTGTCGGAGAGCTGAAGACTGCGACCGAGCCTCGACTTGTCCCGTGCCGCGAGCGCGTCGACGGCGATGAGGGCGTCGGGGTGGATCTTCTCCGCGACCGCCTCGGCAATTTCGCCGGCGTCCATGCCGCTCTGCGCCGCGACACCGGGGGAGAGGACGGCGATCTCCGTGCAGTCGAGGGCGCGGAAGGTCTTTCTGTCATAGGCGGCAAGGTGCATGGTGGCATGGACGCGCTCCGCCGCCCGCACACCGACGGCATCGGGGGTCAGCGTGCCGTTGCCGAGTCCGACGACGAGAAGACGGGAGGGGAAGGTGGGGAGCCCCTCGAACAGTCCGAGAAGCGCGGCGGAGAGCTCTTCCGTGGCACAGTCCCTGACCTCTTCGTCTGTCGCGTTCTGCGGCAGATGAAGGGTGTAATAACGCCCCATCGGGCGTCCGATGCTCCGCTCACCTTCGCCGGAGGTGATGCGGATCCGCTCCCACACTAGGGCGCCGACCTCCTCCCGCGTGAATTCGACGCCGGGCGTCGCCGTGTCGGCGCGTCGCCTTTCACAGGCGAGATCGGTATAAAAATCGTCCTTGCGAAAAAAGTCAGCTCCCATGTGCGCTCTCCTTTTTCTGAATTCTTCTGCCAGTATGCCCGCTTTCGTCGGGGTTATACAGCAAAAACCGGATTTGGGCGGTTTTCACAAAAAACAATAGATTTGTTTGTGCAACCTCACGAAAAGCAAAATTCTCCCCGAAAATGCGGGCAAGGGATTGCAAAAGAATAAAAAATATGATAAAATATCATGTATAAAAGGCAATTTATGCTTTTCGGAGGAATGTATGAAAAAAATCGTTAGTCTGATCCTTGCCATCTGCCTGTCTCTCGGCACGCTGGTTCTTCTGACCGGGTGCGGGGCACCGAAGGACGGAGGACCGCAGATCAAGGTTTATCTCGGTGATGAAATCTATGATTTTGACCCGACGGATTATTATGCGGACGACAATGCCGCACAGCTGATGAGCCTGCTCTTCGAGCCACTCTTCCGTCTCGATAAGAACGGAAAGCTCGAGTGCGCCGCCGCCCAGAGTTATAATGTGGACAAAGAGAACCGCAAGATCGTCATCACCCTGCGCGAGTCCTACTGGTCGGACAGCGTGCGTGTCAAGGCGGAGGACTTTATCTACGCATGGCGCGACCGTATCATGGAGCCGAACAACGCGAACCCCGCCGCCGCTCTCTTCTATGATGTGGAGGGGGCCGTGGAGGTCAAGCGCGGCGATGCCTCTCTTTATACCTTCGGTGCTTCGGCGTCGGGGCTTTATGAGATCACGATTCACTATCGCGAGGGCGGAGATCCCGACACCCTGCTTGCCAACCTCTCTTCGATCGCAACCTCGCCCGTGCGTGAGGATCTTGCGAAGTCTTCCTCTTCTTATTGGACAAAACAGCTCAATACCATGATGACGAACGGCCCGTTCTCCATTCGCTCGATGAACTACGAGACCGGCGAGTTCGCCGTTCAGCGTAATATCGGCTATCATCAGAAGACGACCGAAGTCAACTATGTCAAGGAGGTCACCCCCGAGTTCCTCGCTTCCTTCTGGACGGAGAACATGGAGAGGGTCGATCTGAACTACGAGGCGATCGAC
>CALAFS010000140.1 GCA_937892405.1 uncultured Clostridia bacterium | reverse complement strand
AGGACAAGCAATGAAATGAGGCGATTTTTATGACCGAAGTAGTAGCGGCTCTCATTTGGGAGGGCGACAAATTCATGATCTGCCAACGCCCTGCGCACAAAGCAAGAGGGCTTCTCTGGGAGTTTGTCGGCGGCAAGGTGGAGCCCGGTGAAACCAAAGAACAGGCACTCATTCGGGAATGCCGTGAAGAGCTTGCCGTCACGTTGTCCGTTGGCGATGTGTTCATTGATGTTGTCCACGAATATCCCGATATCACGGTGCATTTGACACTGTTCAACGCCACCATTGCCGAAGGCATTTCGCAAAAGCTGGAGCATAACGATATTCGGTGGATCACGCCGAGTGAGATACCGAATTATGCTTTCTGCCCGGCGGATGAGGAGATATTGAAACTGATAAAATCAAAATAAAGGGAACGACCAATGAAAATCTTGAATAGCCATAATGTAGATTTGTCCCAATATGGGTTGAATGGATCGGTCTATTACATCAGGGTTAGCCCCGGTAAATTAGAAGTTACGATTAAAGAAATACTAATTGAATTATCGAATTTCAGTTGGTTGGCAAAATTTAATAAAGATTACTTGATTAAATCAATGGAGCATAAAGCTCAGGCTACGTGTGATTATCTAAAAAAATCTTTTTATGATGATCAAGACAATCCGCTAATTTCGAATGCGGGAGAATATATAGTATCAACTCTTTCGAAGCGTTCCATAGTTGAGCAATTAGAGCATTTAGATATTCCGTTAGCAGAATTATTGGGACGCAAAAAAGTGGGAAATCCGGGGTTTGATTTTTTTACTGAAGATGTGGGCAATCACACGATTTCATGTGGCGAATCAAAATATGTAAATGGCGTAAATGCTTATAATACAAGCTTGGCACAAATTAGGCAGTTTATAATTGAAAAGAAGCATTATGATGATATTCCGATTCTACAATCATTAGTGGATGAGGAATCGCTGGAAAGAATGGGAAACGATCAATTTGGAGTAAGCGTTGCCTTTTCAGCCACGAATATATCCGACAATAAATTGATTGAAAACATTGTAGCAAACGAGCACTTTAAAGAATTGGTTAATAATCATAAAATAATATTGGTTGCGGTAAATATGAATGAAAAAAACGCATGACTTAAATAAAATTATAAATGGAATCGATTTAGATAGTATTATTGAAAAATGCATTAGCGATTTATATGCAAATGGATCCAGTGATGTTGAAGTTATTGAAAAAATAAGCTATTTTAAATTTTATCAACCAGAATTTTTCAAAAAATACGAGCAGACGGTTTTGATAAAAATGGGTCTTTTTTATAAAACTGTTGTTCCACAGTCGCTAGAGGATTGTGTGTTCAATATATATAAAGAGCAAATAGAGGCGGATTATAATACTACATTTACACCTGTCCAAGTTGAAATTATTGACAAAATAAAAAAACAACAATATTTTAGCTTTTCTTCGCCAACAAGCACCGGTAAGTCTTTTGTTTTTAGATATGTAATAAGTATGTATACTAATGATATTGTAATTATTGTACCATCTCGAGCTTTGATAAATGAGTATTACAATCTTGTTGTGGATTTAGTGGACATAAAGACTGTGAATGTTATGACATTTGTTGACTTAATAAACACAAAACGTTGTAAGAGAAATATTTTTATCGTTACCCCGGAACGAACGAAAGATTTGTTTGTTTTGAAAGATAAGCTCACTGTAGATTTGTTTATGTTTGATGAAGCGCAATTGAGTAACGACGCCTCAGTTAGAGGGCTGTATTATGATAGCGTGATTCGGAGAGTGACGAAAACTTTTAATAAATCTAAATTCGTGTTTGCATATCCTTTCATTGATAATCCAGAGGTTCAATATAAAAAGAATAATATTCGCTACACTGATGAGAATTATGAGTTGTTTAGACAAAGAAATGTAGGTCAGATCTTTTTTTCTAGAAACGAAAGAGGTTTTAAAAATTTTTCTCTCGCAAGAAGCAGCCGTTTTCATTACGATGTTGATTTTGATCCATTGGAAAAAGTCATACTTAATGAAGGCACAGCTCTGATCTACTGCTCTAAGTCTAGTATATACAGTAAAGATATATTTAAGAAATTTCAAAAGTATATAAATTTATGCCCATCACTTATGTTGGATGATGAAACGAAGACTTTAATAGAAAAGTTGAGAACCTATATTGGCGCAAGTCAACTTGAGAAAGGCGATTACGCATCATCATTAATAGAATATTTGAAACGAGGTATAGTTGTCCATCACGGCTCACTCCCTTTGGAAGGAAGAAAGATTATCGAAGAATTTACACGAAAAGGGCATTGTCGACTTTGTTTTGCCACATCCACATTAGATCAAGGCATAAATATGCCCTTTGATTTGGTATGGATAGATCGTTTCGAGCCTTCAAAACCTTTGAATGTCAAGAATCTTATTGGTCGAGCTGGGAGATCTACTAAAAGCAATGCTATATTTGATTTTGGACAAATTGTGATTGATGGAACGAAAAAGAATGGTTTGCGATCAGTAATAACAAATGACACTCATTTATCCGAAATCTCACAATTGGATGCTGTGACTGACGTGAATGATGATTATCGTGAATACAAGGAGGCAATAAAAAACGACAAATTTAATGAAGAATATAATATGACTAATTTGGAGGTTGACAGAGTATCTTCAAGCAAAAGTTGCGATGTGGTGACAAAAATTCTTGAAGCACTGTTTGTTGGTGAAAAAATACATATATCGCCTATGATTGATTCGAAAATGTCGGCAGAAGCAACGCATATTTATGATTTGTTCTCAGAATTGTACATGTGTTATTTAGGGCGTTCTCTATCCGAAGCAGAGGACAAAATCGTAAAAACTGCAATAAAAATATTGATGTGGAAGATAAAAGGAAGAACATTTAGCCAAATTGTGTGGAACAGGTATTCGTATGCTGCCAGAACATATGAACGCAGACAGATACAAGCAAACCAAGAAAAACCGGAATATTTTCGCAATATTGAAGCGAGAAGTTTGCCTGCGCGGTGGATTTCCCAATATCAATCAATCCCAAATAAAAAGCTGGTATCGCTTTCTATCACTCATAATACATTAGCGTTTGCTGTTGACTATGATCGAGTAGTATTTGATACTTATGACTATTTGGATAAACTAATTGGTTTTAGATTTGGCGATGCTTATTACGCTGCTTTTCGCCTTTATGGAGAAAAACACCAAGACAAGCGGGCGATTAAAATGGCAAATTATATTCGATATGGTACGAATGACGATAAAGAGATAATGATGCTTCGCTATGGGTTTGACTTTGAGGATTTTGAGTGGTTGACTCCAATTATAAAAAGCATTAATGATGAAGAAATATTGTTTTTTGATACTAAAGTACTTTCAGAAAAGCAAATAAGCAAAATAAAGAGATTTTTATGAGCTTTTTTAAGTTGAAAAATATTTGCCTCCTGCTGTTTCGTATGTTTATAAAGGAGATAAACACAATGGCGTGGATTGCTGCAAAAGAATAGGACAAACTCGAAGGTGCAGTCTCCGTTTGTGTTATGGCTTTGATCCGAAAAAATATAATAAATTATTGGGTGACACCCCTACTTTTACGAAAAAGATGTCCGTTGTCAAGTGAGGGGACAAAATCATCGCCGAGGCACGACTAAGCTATGTGTGAAACCTGATGAAATGTTATATAATTGCTAACTCTCTCGCTTTCTCTGGACTTCCCGCTGCCTTTGTGGTATTGTGTGTGCTTACAAAGGAGGTGCGCACATGGCACGGATTACGACAAAAGAATATGTTGCGGCAAGGCAAATGAAAAAGAACGGAGACTGTATTCCCGGGGACAAACCCGGAGGTGCAGTCTCCGTTTGTGCTACAGGCGAAGGAGTGAAAAGCAATGAATAGAAACTGCAGTTCCTCCGCCATCGGCAGGCGCATTGCCGACCTGCGCCGCGAAGTCGGGCTTACGCAAGGAGAGCTGGCGGAAAAAGCGGACATTTCGGTGGTGCATCTCTCCAACATTGAGCTCGGCAAGAAAACGCCGGGTTTGTCCACACTCATCCGCATTGCAGAAGCGCTCGATGTGGCAACCGACTGGATTCTGCGGGCAAACACACCCGGCACATACGCCGTGGCGAACGAGAAGATCGGAGAATTGCTTGCCGATTGCATGAATGACGAAATGTTGAGCATTCTTCGCATTCTTGAAGAAGTCAAGAAAGCCATGCGGCATAACTGAATAAGGAACGGCGTTAGCGGGACTGTCAGCCTCGCTTTCGCTTTTGAATGCAAAAGAAGGGTAATTACAAGCAAACATATAAAGCGCGCGTGCGACCGTTTTGGAAGCAATGTAGGGCATCAGAATCTGCGCTGCATAAAACAAAGAATAACAGAACAAAAAGTTCCGAAAACCTATTGACAACGCGTCTTTGCCATGATATAATAACAGAACAATGAGTTCTGAAATTGTTTGAGGTGTACTTATGAGAGTCATGAGTGAAGAAAAACTGCAAAAGCTCGCGGAGTTTATCAAGCAGTATGCGCGGGACAACAACGGGGAATCCCCGAGCCTTGCGGATATCATGGAATATATGGGCATGGTCAAATCTACCGCGTATCGGCATATCTTAGAGCTTGAAAAGCGCGGTATCATTTCCTATTCGGGAAAAAACACGCTGGAAACACCTTTACAGAAGAAAATGCACGTGATGTCCCGCCGCATTCCCGTGGTCGGAATGATCGTATGCGGCACGCCCGACGAGCAGGAGGAGCATATTTCAAGATATCTTGCCGTTCCGGAAGAATGGCTCGACGGTGAATGTTTTCTGCTGGAAGCATACGGCGATTCCATGGCGGACATCGGCGTTCACGCGGGCGACCTTGTGCTGGTCAAGAAAACAAATGTCGCAACCGACGGGCAGGTTGTCGTTGCGCTTACGGAAGAAGGAAACACACTCAAGCGCCTGCATTACGAAAACGGCAAACCTGTGCTGTATGCCGAAAACAGCAGCTACACAGAAAAGCAGCGCGTCATTCACCCGAAAGAGCTGACGATTCAGGGCGTGGCGCTGAAGGTTATCAAAGATATTATCTGATGCACAACATAGAAGCAAAAACCATCCTGTCCGCGAAAAACGGCATGAACCTCTATCGTGGGTGCACGCACGGGTGCATTTACTGCGACAGTCGCTCGGATTGCTATGAATCTATAATTTTTTCGCGAAATTTACAAGACATATAGTGAATATTATTTTGGAGGATTTGAAAATGGGATTAAAAGAAGCTTGGAGAGCATTAACAAAAAAAGAAAATGACAATAAACCTGTACAATCTGACACAACTACACTTCATGTGGCGGAGAGCGATTTGTTTCCTATCGTGAGAATACCGGAAGTGCAGTTGGAAGATTATCGAAAGATTCCTCTTGCCGGAATCGGTGCACTTGGAACCGCATTTGCATTCTTGCCGGAAAGCGCACGACAAATTGTGACTACGAGAACTCAGCAAATTGCGACGAAAGAAACCCTGTTTGTTGGCGTCAATCCGAAGGGAGTTCTCGGATTTCTTCGAGAAAATCAGTACGGTACAGTCGGTAACATTATGCAAGTGAATGAACAGGGCAAACAGGTGATAGCGGGGCGGATGCGATTTAAAGCAATCAATGGATTGCCTGTTACCGAAACCTCAAAAATTACCATGCCGCTCAACCCTACTTTAATGGTAGTCGCTGTTGCGGTCATGGCAGCTGAGCAAAAACTCGATAAAATACAGGAGAGCGTAGAAAATGTTTTGCGCTTCTTGGAACTTGAAAAGCAGGCGCGTCAAAGAGGAAATCTGCGTAAGCTTGCGGAGATTGCCGACGATTATAAAGTATATTGTGAAGACGAAACTTTTTGTAATAGCCGAAATCAGATCGTTCAGCAAATACAGGTGAATGCTTTACAGGATATCGAATTTTATCATGAAAAGGTTTCTTCGGCATTACAAAAGAAAAAATGGCTTCACATAGGAAAAGATGCAGATGGTCTTATAAATGCGGTTATTCACGAGTTTGCGGAATATCAACTTGCGTGTTATTTATACGGATATTGCAGTTTCCTCGATATCATGTTGAGAAAAGATTTTTCGGAGATCAGTTTGTCTCGGGCTTCCGATAAAATGCTCGAAATATCCAAAAAGTACGATGCTCTTTATACCGAATGTCGCTCTCAACTTGAAAAGTATCAGTTGTCTGCAGTGGAAGCAAAAATTCTTGATGGTGTAAGTGCTATTGTAACAGGGGCAGGAAAAGCGATTGGTGCAATACCAAAGGTAAAAGACGGAACATTGGATGAGACTCTTATTGAAACCGGAAAGAATATTGGCGATAAGAAGAATAACGCTGTATCTGATAAACTTGAACTGATATCCGATTTTGCTGACAGTAGAGTAAGTAGCTTTATTGAAAATCTACATTCTATTGATTCTATGTGCCGTAAAGAAAATTCCTTGATAACCGATGGTGAGAACCTCTATGTTTTGAAAGAGATACCGTCATAAGGCGAAGTGAAGGAACACAAAAAACTCAAAATAATTGATTCAACTGGAGAATGCAGTATATCTTTGGATTTTCAAGCCGAAAAAGAATATCACAGCAAGCTCCTGTATCATATAGAGTTTTGAATAACTGAAAGGAAAAATATGACCCTTGAAGAACTGAAAATCCGTCAGCTGACAAATCAATATCTGCTCGCGCCTGCGGACAAATTGACCGTGATGCGCGACCTTTGCGGCGTGCAGGCGCAGTTTATGACGAACGCTTTGCACTCACTGAAAATCCGTACAAACGACTATGACGAGCAGACCGTCGCCGATGGGCTTGTGAAAAACTGGTCTGTGCGCGGCACGGTTCACGTGTTTGCCGAAAGCGATCTGCCGCTGTTTATCCGGTGCAACAACGGCGCGGATTACCGCAAAAACGAATGGCAGGGATATTCCTATATGAAAAATCAGCGCCCGTGCTGGGCGTTGACGCCCGAACGGCAGAAATATCTTGCGGATATCATTCTCGCGGCAGTTTCAGAGAGGGCATACACGCGCGACGAGCTGAAGGAGCTTTGCCGTGCAAGCGGGATGACAAAAATCGAAGAGGATTGTATGTTCGAGTCGTGGGGCGGCGGTATACGCGAGCTTTGCGTGCGCGGCTTTATGAACTACACCGTGCAGGAGAAAAAGCAGTATATCGCCTCGCCCGAGTTTTCTCCGATTCCCGAGGAAGAAGCAAAATTTGAGATAGCGCGGCGGTATTTTACGAATATCGCTCCCGCTACGATACACGACGCTATGTATTATACGGGCGCAAAACAGGCAGAAGTCAAGAATTGGCTTCGGAACTTGCCTGTCGAGTCGTTTGACTTCGGCAGCAGGACATATTATTACATACCAAATGGGAAAACATACGATGGGGACATTCCGCATTGCATTTTCCTTGCGGGATTTGACCAGCTTATGCTCGGATATCAGAAAAAGGAAAGCATCTATTTAAAGCCCGAATATTTGCGCGGCGTTTTTAATCTTGCGGGTATCGTTATGCCGCCATTGCTCCTCGACGGTGATGTGGCGGGGA
>CALAFS010000139.1 GCA_937892405.1 uncultured Clostridia bacterium | reverse complement strand
CACGCCGTCCGGCGTCTGGATACTCATAGAGAACGGTCTCTTCTCCGGATCGTACTGACTTGTCGGATTGTCCGGATCTTCGGGTCCCGGCTTATTCCCGTCATTGCAGGACACCATCGTCAGGACAATGCCCACCGTCATGACAAGCGCAAGCAGGAAGGATAGGGTGCGTTTGAACATAGCTTTTTTCCTCTTTTCTTTATTTTCACTCACTGCGGGTTGCCCCGTTTTTATCGGTGAGAGTGATATCGAAGCGGCAATTTGTCAGTGCCCCTTCCGGTGCGCCGTCTCTTCCGAAGTCGGCGCTCACCGTCGAGGTCGACGCCGAGCCGAAGTCATAGGTCAGCGTACCCGTTACGGTTACATTCTCAAGAGTCGCGCCCTCGGTGACGCCGTAGGCGATCGCGGCGACGGCATAGTTGCCGCTCGTTCCGATCGAGACGCTCATCTCCACATCTTCAAAGGTGATGTCGGAGAGCTTCGCCTTTGCGCCGAGGCTCCGGAAGAGCAGTCCGTAGGTTTCTCCGTCTCTCTTACTGCACACGGTCTCAATCTTCAGTCCCGTGACCTTATGTCCGTTTCCGACGAGCTTTCCGTTATAGCTGACGCTCGCCCAGGTGGCTCCCTCGGCGTCGATGTCGCTTGTAAGATAGGCGTTCTTGCCTCCGCGGATACATTTCAGAAGAGAGGCGGCGTCGTTTACAAGCGTATACTCTCCCTCGATGAAGTCCGCATACACGGTGATGTCCCCTTCTCCGTAGGTATACGGGAAGGTGAAGGGTTCGGTTTTTTCTTTATCGAGATAGTACCCGAGGAGGGTATATCCCTTCTTGCTCGGGGGCAGGGGGTCCTTTTCGGTCGCGCCCGGCTTCCCTCTTTGCACCTTCAGCACCTCGTCCGTCTCCATGTCCGTAAAGGTGATGGTGCTCTGTCTTGTCAGTCCCGCATACAGCGTGATGTCCGATGTGACGGTATCCTCGGCGAAGTTCCACTCGCGGTCGAGAAGGACTCTTCCGTCCTCCCCGCGCAGGACGCTCCCGTCCTCTGCGGTCTTTGCCGTATACCAGCCTTCGATGAAGTAATGCGTGATGACCGCCTCTTTGAAGTCATCGTTCTGCCCGGGCTTCAGTCCCACGAGCCCTCCGCTCTTTACGCCGAGGTACTGGTTCTCCGGCATTTCCGTCACAAGCCCTTCGGCATTGTAATCGAAGGTGACGAGGAAATCGTAGGGTTTCCCGCTCCCGTCCTCTCCGCAGGAGGAGAGGACGAAGAGAGAGAGAAGCATCACACAGACGAGAATCAGGGTGGTGCGTATGTTTCGTTTCAAGTTCGGTTTACCGTCCTAACTTCTTTTTTCTCAGGAAATACCACACAAGCACGGCTCCTCCGCCGACCACGGCGACGCCGCCGAGCGAGATCAGGACGATCGCCCAGGCGGGCAGTCCCTTCTTCTCTTCGGTATCGGGGGTCTTCGGGGTATAGGTGACTTCCGCCGAGGCGGCGCTGTCGAGGGTATCCACGCCGTCGCCCACGGCGATGACCGTGATCTTCTGTCCTGCGGTGAGCTTCACCGAGGTTTCGGTCGTGGTGACCTCTTCCCCGCCGTCGATACGGTAGCGGTAGGCAACAGCGCCCGCAACCGCTTCCCACGACGCGGTGCCGTCCTCCGACACGGTGACGGTCGGGGCGGGAAGGGTGGTCTGATCCGTCGCGGGGTCTCCGCCCTGCACATTCACGCGGACTTCGACCGTATAGGTCTTGCCTCTGTCGGTATAGGACACCGTGACCGACTCATCGCCTGCGCGAAGAGTGGTGCGGTCCAGCGTATAGCTGCCTTCCGACAGGATCACTTCCGACTCGTCCTCGTAGATGACCTTGATCACCATACCGGTGGGATCGAAGGTATCGCCGACATTGTAACGGATCTTATCGGGCACCGAGGAGAGCTCCAGCTTCTTCACTTCCACGGGGGAACCGAGTCTCGCTTTCGCTTCGCGCAGGGTACTCTCGTAGGTGAGGAGGGCTTCGTAACGGTCTGCGCACAGGGCGAGCTGATCCGTCGTGGTGACCTTGTTATACGCGCGGCGGGCGGCGAGAATCTTCGCGCTTACATCTTCGAGAGCGGCGAGGGTCGTCGCGGTTCTGATGTCATCGAGGGCATAGTCCTTCATCCCGTCGATGGCGTCGAAGGCTTCATGCGTTGTGCTGTCCGGGAGAATCTCGGCGGTCTTTTGGATATCCCCGAAGAAGTTCGTCCAGATCTCGGTGTCGTAGCCCGTGCCGTTCTTCGGTACGGTGAGGTGAAGTCCGAAGTCCTTGGAGTCATAGAACTCGGGGTTGAAGATGTCTTTGTAGACTCTCTTTGCCACGAAATCGTAGAAGTTTGCGTAGTAGATCGTGGATTCGAGCG
>CALAFS010000138.1 GCA_937892405.1 uncultured Clostridia bacterium | reverse complement strand
CGCTACGAGATCGTCAGCGATGATCTTACACCTGCTACCGTTGATTTCTCCGACTACTATGGCTATTATACCGACGGTAACGGCGACATCTTCGGCTTTGAGATGGAGCATGATTATAACGGTGATGCGCTGAAACTCGGCTTCTGGCAGGACAAAAACAGAACTTACTATCCCGAGGCGTATTGGGACGGTACCCGCCTGATTATCGAGGGCACGGACTTTGACGCCGGCTTGGAAGAAGCAAAGTCGAACGATGTCATCTTCCTTGTCGAGTTTGCCGACGAGAAAATTACCATTACGCACTATTGCACGACCGGACTTGATGAGGATCGCTATCCGGAGCAGAACTTCAAGACCGTTACCTACACCACATGCGACAAGCCTGCCGTAACCTTCCTTGAGTGGGCGATCGGCACATGGTATACCGCCGAAGGCAGCAAGGTTGAGATCACGGAGACCGAACTGAAGCTGAACGGCGTTGTCGCCACCGATCTCGATGTAAAGGTGGATTATTGGGGTGGTGTCATTTATTACATGACAATCGGCGATCTTCGCTACTCACTCGGTGAAGGCTATTTTGAAGGAACGGCATCCTTCGGTTCTACCGATCTCATGGAATGGATTCCCGACCTTCTGAAGGAAGCCCCCGAGGAGTCTTCCAACCCCTTCCTCGGTACTTGGAACGGTGAAGACGATCTGAAACTGACCTTTGAGACTGCGGGTGTTTTGGACTACGATGGCTTGTCGGTTGTCTATGCAATCGCGGATGATAAGGCATATTTCCTTGCTTCTGATGGCGAAACGCTCATGACCGCGACCGTTTTGGGTGACACTCTGACGATTAAATATACCGTCGATGAAGAGTCGAAGACGCTGACTCTCACCAAGGACGGCGGTTCGACCGATCCGGTAGAACCTACGCACGACGGTTTCTATGGTGAGTGGAAAGATAGCAACGGAAATACGCTGACTTTTGAAGACGGTAATAAAGTTACTTTCAACAACGGAACGGCTTACACCGTAGACTACACGCTTTCGGACGACGGAAAGACTGCGACCTTCTCGACAACTCCCTTTGAGTTTGTGTGCAAGCTTTCGGAAGACGGAACGACCATTGCCGCAACGCTCGACGATGGCGACGCGCCTTTTCCGCTGACTTACACAAAACAGGCGACCACCGAGCCGGAAGAACCCACGCATGATGGTTTCTACGGCGTATGGAAAGATAGCAACGGAAATACGTTGACTTTTGAAGATGGTAACAAGGTTACTTTCAACAACGGGACGGCTTACACCGTAGACTACACGCTTTCGGAAGACGGAAAGACCGCGACCTTCTCGACAACTCCCTTTGAGTTTGAGTGCAAGCTTTCGGAAGACGGAACGACCATTGCCGCAACGCTTGACGATGGCGACGCGCCTTTTCCGCTGACTTACACAAAACAGGCGACCACCGAGCCGGAAGAACCCACGCATGATGGTTTCTACGGCGTATGGAAAGATAGCAACGGAAATACGTTGACTTTTGAAGATGGTAACAAGGTTACTTTCAACAACGGGACGGCTTACACCGTAGACTACACGCTTTCGGAAGACGGAAAGACCGCGACCTTCTCGACAACTCCCTTTGAGTTTGAGTGCAAGCTTTCGGAAGACGGAACGACCATTGCCGCGACGCTTGACGATGGCGACGCGCCTTTTCCGCTGACTTACACCAAGCAGTAATTGACCCATGAAAAAATATTCCGGGGCAGGCTTCGCCTGCTTCGGAATATTTTTCTGAATATGGGAAGAAACAAAAACAAAAAGATTTTATCATACCGTGCCGCATGGACGGCGCGGGGGAGGTTATGATGCAATCCGCCGATAATGCAGAAACCCGCATGGAGTCCCTGACCGAGCTGTATCGGATCGGCAGGGGTCCTTCCAGCTCTCACACCATCGGACCCGAGCGCGCGTGCCGCGCTTTTGCCGCGAAATACCCGCAGGCGGACGCTTTCCGTGCGGTGCTTTACGGTTCCCTTGCCAAGACGGGCAAAGGGCACGGCACCGACCGCGTGATCGAGAAGACGCTGCCGCGTCCGTGCACGGTTGTTTTTGACCCTTTGTGCACCGATCTCCCGCATCCGAACACCATGGAGCTTTATGCTCTGCGGGGCGGAGAAGAGATCGGACACGCCGTCGTCGCGAGCGTCGGCGGCGGACGGATCCGCTTCCTCTCGGGGGAGATCGAAACCGCGGACGGCAAGAGCGCGCCCCTCGTCTACCGTGAGACGCAGTTCTCCGAGATCGCCGCTCTTTGTAAAAAAGAGGGGATCCGACTTCCCGCGTATGTCCGCCGTACCGAGGGCGACGCTATTGACGCTTACATTGCGACCGTGTGGGAGACGATGCAGGCATGTATTGCCCGCGGGCTTGCCGATGAGGGGATCCTGCCCGGCGGGCTCGGCGTTGCGAAGAAGGCGAAGATTCTCTATCGCGGAGAACAAAAGGGCGAGCGCGAGAATGCCGCTTCGGCGGAGAACCGTCTCGTCTGCGCCTACGCCTTCGCCGTCGGCGAGCAGAACGCCTCGGGGGAGACGGTTGTCACCGCCCCCACCTGCGGCGCCGCCGGCGTTCTGCCTGCCGTGCTCTTTTATCAGAAGAGTGCGGGCGGCTATTCCGACCGTGAGATTTGTGACGCGCTTCTGACTGCCGGTGTCGTCGGCAACCTCATCAAGACGAATGCTTCCATCTCGGGCGCCGAGTGCGGCTGTCAGGTCGAGATCGGCTCGGCGTGTGCGATGGCCGCCGCCGCGCTCTCCGAGCTGTGGGGGGAAGATCTCGAAAAGATCGAATGTGCCGCCGAAATTGCGATCGAGCACCATCTCGGACTCACCTGTGATCCGATCGGAGGGCTTGTGCAGATCCCCTGCATTGAGCGCAACGCCGTCGCCGCCATGCGTGCGATCAATGCCGCCCGTATTTCTACCTTCCTTTCCGACCTTCGTAAGATTTCGCTTGATTCCGTTATTGTTACCATGCGTGAGACCGGGCGGGATATTGCCTGTGCGTATCGTGAGACATCCGAAGGAGGGTTGGCGAAGACGAACAGAGAGCTGTTTCGAATTCAGAATTAAGAATTATGAATTAAGAATTATATTTTTGGGCGTGGGTGACTTGAAAATACCGAAAGATATAAGAAATCAATGATTTTATTATGATTAGGACGGTTGAAATGGACAATTTGATTCTTGAGAAGAGCAAGGCGTTTGCAATCCGCAGTGTAAATTTGTATAAACATCTGGTAGAGGAAAAACATGAGTATACTTTGGCAAAGCAGATTTTAAGAAGCGGAACGAGTATCGGTGCCAATTGCAGAGAGGCGGCAAGAGCACAAAGCAGAGCGGATTTTATTTCCAAAATGAATATCGCCTTAAAAGAAGCGGATGAATCTGCGTATTGGCTTGAATTGTTATGGGAAACAGAGTATCTTACAGAAGAGCAATATACGAGCATTTATGCGGACAGTCAAGAACTTGTGAAGTTGCTTGTCAGTATTATTAAGACATCAAAACAAACGAATGTAGAATTAAGAATTAAGAATTAAGAATTGTACTTTGGGGGCGTGGGTGACTTGGGAGAGCGTTTTATATAAGAAATCAAAGATTTTTTCGATGATTGGCTCTTTTTTGCGTGAGTAGTGAGGGGAGCGAAGCGGGCGACCGATGGTCGCCCCTACGGGCAAAATGATAGCAAAACAGTCTCCCAATAACGCAAATCAGCGTTTTCGCACAGCGGTCGTCGAGGGCGCCGCCCCCTACAAGGTGCCGAAGCGTGAGGGGCTCTTTTTTTGCTGAGAGGTAAGTGGGGCGTGAGGTGGGCGGATTTTATTTCCAAAATGAATATTGCCTTAAAAGAAGCGGACGAATCCGCGTATTGGCTTGAATTGTTATGGGAAACGGAGGATTTTGCGGAAGTTTTATCCTATCCGGAAGGTTTTGTTGTGGGATAACGCGCATACTCCTCATCCACCGCTTCGCGGTCCCCCTTCTCCCACAGGAGAAGGCTAACGGAGGAGGCGTTTGGCGCAAGGGTTGGCGGAGGCGAAGAGCGAGCGGGGAGCAGCTTAAAAGAGATGATAATGGTAAAATCTTTGATTTCTTATAGATTTCGGCGATTTTTCATAGCAAATTCATTTTGAAGACAGGTTAGCGATTATTTTTGCGTTTTGCGGGTCGCCCTTGGCGCCGACACCGATGGCGAGTTGCACCTTGCAACTCGCAGTGAAATCCGCCTACGGCGGGTGAAATGCGCTCCGCGCGTGA
>CALAFS010000137.1 GCA_937892405.1 uncultured Clostridia bacterium | reverse complement strand
ATTTCTATGGCATCTATTTCTCTTCGGAACATTGTCAAAACCTATGAGGACGGGCACACCGTCATCGACGGTTTGAACCTTGAGATCCGCGACCGCGAATTTATGATTTTAGTCGGTCCCTCCGGGTGCGGCAAGTCCACTACCCTCCGCATGATCGCGGGACTTGAGGAGGCATCGGGCGGCGATCTCTACATCGGAGAGCGGCGGGTCAACGATGTTCCCCCGAAGGACAGAGATATCGCCATGGTTTTCCAGAGTTACGCCCTCTATCCTCATATGAGCGTTTATAAAAACATGGCGTTCGCGCTCGAGCTGCGCAAGGTCCCCCGCGACGAGATCGACCGCCGCGTCAGAGAGGCGGCAAAGATGCTCGACATCGAAGCCTACCTCACGAGAAAACCCCGCGCCCTCTCGGGCGGACAGCGCCAGCGCGTCGCCCTCGGGCGCGCCATGGTACGGCACCCCGCCGTCTTCCTCCTCGACGAGCCCCTCTCCAACCTCGACGCCAAACTGCGCGGAGAGATGCGCTCCCGTATCGCGAAGCTCCACGAGGAGCTCGGCACCACCTTCGTCTATGTCACCCACGATCAGACGGAAGCCATGACCATGGCGGATCGGATCGTCGTCATGCGGGACGGCGTGATTCAGCAGGTGGACACCCCGGAGAACCTTTACCATTATCCCGACAACCGCTTTGTCGCCGGCTTCATCGGCACGCCGGAGATGAATTTTCTGCCCGTGACGGTAGAAAAAGGCGGTGAGCGCGTCTCTTTCGCGGGCGGTAGCTTCTCCCTTCCTGTCTCCATGCGTGAGGCGGCGCGCGCCTATGTCGGAGAAACGCTCCTCTTCGGGATTCGCCCCGAGAATTTCTCTCTCGTGAAGAGCGGGAGCGGTGATTTTGATATGCAGGTCGAGCTGTCCGAGATGATGGGCACCGAATTCTATCTGCACGGTCACATCGGAAAGACGCCCCTCGTCGTCCGCATCTCCTCTGCGGAAAAGCTGTCGGGCGGCATCACCGTCTCGCTGAAGATGAATCCGCGGGCGGGGCACCTCTTCGACGCCGGCACGGGTGCCGCCCTCGCTCACGGCGCATGAGAATTCCGCGAAGCGCAGGACTTCTCCTCCCCCTCTTTTCCCTGCCTTCCCCGCACGGGATCGGCACTCTCGGAAAAGAGGCGTACGAATGGATCGACTTTTTGGCAGAAGCGAAGCAAACCTTCTGGCAGCTTCTGCCCGTCGGTCCGACAGGATACGGAAACTCCCCATATCAGAGCTTTTCCACCTATGCGGGGAACCCCTATTTCATCTCTCCCGACCTTCTTGCGGAGGACGGACTCCTCAAAAAAGACGAATACCGCGGCATGTTCTCGGACCTTCCAGCGGACAGGGTGGATTACGGCGCCCTCTTTTTGCGGAAGGAACCCCTTCTCCGCATCGCGGTCGCCCGTCTCTATGAGACGCCTCCGCCGTGGGTCAGCCAGTTTTTCGCCGACGCGGCGGGGTGGCTCGAGGATTACGCCCTCTTCTCCGCTCTGAAACGGGAAAATCACGGTGCCCCCTTTTGGGAATGGCGTGCGGGAGAACGGGAGGGAGACGCGGCGGCACTCGAAGAGGCGCGCCGCCGTCTCTCGGAGGACATCCGCTACGAAAAAGGCGTGCAATATCTCTTTTTCTCCCAGTTCGCAAGGTTAAAAGCCTATGCCGCAAAGCGTGGCGTCCGCCTGTTCGGCGATCTCCCTTTCTATGTCTCGGCAGACAGTGCCGATGTCTTTTTTCACCGGGACGAATTTTTCCTCGACGCGCGCGGCGCACCTTCCCTTGTCGCAGGGTGCCCGCCCGACGCTTTTTCCGCCGCGGGTCAGCTTTGGGGCAACCCGATCTATCGTTTTGATGTCATGCGGGAGCGGGGCTACGGCTTTTGGCTCTCCCGTCTCTCTTTTTCGCTCGGCATGTTCGACCTTCTGCGGATTGATCACTTCCGCGGCTTTGACGCCTTCTATACCGTGCCTGCCGACGCGGCGGACGCGCGCACGGGCGCATGGCAGAAAGGTCCCGGCGCCGATCTCTTCCGCACGGTCAGAGAGACGCTCGGCGATCTCCCTCTCGTCGCGGAGGATCTCGGCTTCGTCACCGACAGTGTCAGGGAGCTTTTACGCACAACAGAGATTCCCGGCATGAAGGTATTACAGTTCGCCTTTGACTCCCGCGAATCGGGGGATTATCTTCCGTATCGCTATCCTATGCAAAGCGTTGTTTACACAGGGACGCATGACAACGACACGCTCCGCGGTTTTTGCCGTCATGCGGCACCGACGGACATCGCCTATGCCATGCGCTATCTTCTCGCAGATGACGAGGAGAGTCTCTGCCGGAATATGATGCTCGGAGCGCTCTCCTCCGTCTCGGATCTTGCGATCTTAACCGTACAGGATCTTCTCGGTCTCGGGAGCGAGGCGCGGATCAACACCCCCGGCACAAAAAGCGGCAACTGGGAGTTCCGCCTTCCCCGCCCTCTCGGGGAAAAAGAGGCGCGCTTTCTCTCGGAATATACCGAGCTTTACGGGCGATGCGGGAATTTTTAGTTCTCTGCCACGAAAGTACCGCTGCAAAAATATCTCGCTTACAAAAGAGCAAACCGCAGGAAACGGCGCTTCCTCCTGTTTTTGCTCTTTTTTCCTTTATCCGTTTGTGTTATAGTATTTTCAGCGCTTTTTGCCTCGGCTCCCCGAATTTTCCGGGAAAGCATACAAAACCCGTCGGAAAAACTATCTATAACAGCAAAAGGAGACCAACATGACTTACGCATACGCCAGAGTATCTACCACCGACCAAAATCTTGAGCGACAGCTCGCCGCCTTCCGCGAATACGGCGTCGCGGATAAACAGATCTTTGCCGATAAAAAAAGCGGAAAAGACTTTATCCGCACCGCCTATATCCGCATGCTGAAAAAGCTGAAGCCCGGCGATCTCCTCATTATCAAATCCATCGACCGCCTCGGCAGAAACTACGATATGATTATCGAAGAATGGAGCCGCATCACGGGAAAGTTGCAGGTTGACATTCTCGTTCTCGATATGCCCCTTCTCGACACCCGCACGAAAAATGAGAATCTCGTCGGTAAGTTCATCTCCGACATCGTCCTCCAGGTGCTCTCCTTCGTCGCCGAGAACGAGCGCGCCAACATCCGCGCACGCCAGGCGGAAGGGATCGCCATCGCGAAAAAGAACGGCGTCCGTTTCGGACGCCCGGAGCGCGGCTATCCCGACGCCTTTCTCCGTCTCGTGTGCGCCTACCAGCGCCACGAGATCCCGATCAGAGAAGCCATGGAAAAATCGCAGATGAACCGCTCGAACTTCTATTATCACATGGGCAGGTGCATGCAGACCGACAGAGAAAACTACGAGCGCGTCGCCCGCCTCTTCTCCCACGATGTTTGCTGACTGCACGGCTTCCCGTCTTCGTATGAGAGCGCAAAAAGAGACTGCGCCCTGCTTTTTGGCAAGGCGCAGTCTCTTTATTTGTTATCGTCACACATTTTTGCTTTTACTTCAACACACTTTCGAAGCCATATCACCGACACGATGCAGCAGCAGGCGGCGGCAAGAATTGACCGCGAGATTGCAGGGGCTGACACGCCCATTCCGGAGCCGACCGCGACGGATGGGATAAGCGACAATGAAGCGGGCAGTCAGCCGACAGGGCCGAAATTTGAGCCGTATAAGGACAAGATACGCAAGCCCGGTACGGGGTGCGTGACAATGATAAATGATCACCTGTATGAGGGCAGGTTTTCCCCGCGTGTGAACGGAAAACGAATCGCCAAGAATATCTATGCCACAACGCGGGAAGAGTGCGAAGAAAAGCTCAAGGTGCTGATTGCGGAGATGAAAAAGGAGATTGCGAAAATCAAGGCAAATGCAAAAAAAAGAGAGCTGACCGAGGTCAGCCCTTAAAATTTGCGGTACGGTAGGCAAAGAAAACGGGTTTGAATTCCCGTCGGCACATCACGAAACGGCTATTGGGTCAAGCAGGAATATCTCAATGCCCCGCGTGCTTTGCGCGGTATTCGCCGGGCGTGATACCTGCGTATTTACGGAATGTTCGTGAAAAATGGCTTTGCGATGAAAAGCCGAGATAGGCGGAGATTGCCGCAAGGGATTTATCCGTATAGCGGAGAAGGCGTTTTGCCTCCTCCGTTTTCTCTTTCAGGATATAGTCCGAAAGGGTTATGCCGGTTTCTCTGTGAAAGCGCGCTGACAGATGCGTGCGGCTGATATAAAGCGAAGTGGCAATCTGTTCCGTT
>CALAFS010000136.1 GCA_937892405.1 uncultured Clostridia bacterium | reverse complement strand
TCAGCCCGATGTCGTCGTATTCCCTTTTATGAAGAGAGACAATATAGGGTTCTCCCTCCCGCAGAAGGCGAAGCGTCACCACGCGTTCGGTCAGATAAAACCGATAGTCCAGAACATCGGAAATCTCTTCATTGTTGATGCTGACAAGCTCGTCCCCCGCGCGGATTCCCGCGGCGGCGGCATGCGAACCTTCTTCGACCCCGCAAACGCGTACCATGCTTTCCCCTCCCTTCGGTCAAACTGTGCCAAATTACATTTTACCACATTCCGCGCGAAAATGCAACCGTTTTTTCGTATTTCGGAAAAAAGCGCCCGTCCCGCGGAAAATATCGGGAAAACGGTTGAAAAGACGAAAAAAATATGATAAAATAAAGACGGAGGTGAGGGGGAACCATGGTTTATGAAAACGAGGCGCAGAAAATGCGCCGCTATCTGTCCGAGGCGCTCGAAGAACGCCCACTCACAAGGCGTGCGGCGATCGACGCCGCCCTTTCCCGCTTTCCTCTCACACCGGAGGAAGCGCGCGACACCCGTACCAACGGGCGGCGCAACATTCTGAAGAGCCGGATCGGCTCGACCTTCTCCGACCTTCTCGAAAAAGGGGTAATTCTCCCCACTTCGGGCGGCACCTACACTGTCACGAAGAGCACGCCCGTCGTCCTGCGGGAGGCGAGGTGCGAGGCAGAGATTCTCTCCCTTCTGAAAGAAGCGCCGAAAACACGCGCGGAGCTGCGGACAAAGCTCGCAGCATACTTCGGGACGGATAAGACCGCGGCCGAGACGGACGACGCCCAGCTTTACGGGATGCTCTCGGAGATTCTTACCCGCCTTGCAAAACAAGGAGTTATCCGCAAAGAAAACGGCGTCTACCGACTCTCTTCCCGCCCCGGCGCAGCGTCCGACGATGCCCGTGCCGTCAGCGAACTCCGCGCGGTTTTTCTCGACACTCTGCATGCGAAGGGCGGAGAGTTCTTCGAGCGGTATCTGATGAATCTCCTTGAAAAATATCTCACCCTGCACGGTAAAGTCGTGACGGAGAGCAAGCTCACCGGCGGTGCGGACGACGGCGGGATCGACGGGATCCTATCGACGCACGACACCCTCGGCTTC
>CALAFS010000135.1 GCA_937892405.1 uncultured Clostridia bacterium | reverse complement strand
TGCACATCTGTGCGAACTGACACACTTCCCGATTGCAGAAATGGACGCGTTTGCGGTCACAGTCGGTCCCGGTTCTTTCACCGGCGTGCGGATCGGCGCCGCCCTTGTCAAAGGGCTTGCCTTCGGGCGGAATATCCCCTGCGTCGGCGTCTCTACCCTCGAGGCTCTGGCAGAGAACCTCGCGGGACTGCCCGGTCTTCTGCTCCCCGTCATGGACGCGCGGAGAGCGCAGGTATATACCGCAACCTTCCGCTCGGAAAACGGAGTGCCCGTCAGGCTCTCCCCTGACCGTGCCGTCGCGATCGACGCACTGGTCGACGAGCTTCGCGACGCGAAGGAAGCCGTTCTCCCTGTCGGCGACGGCACTGCCCCTGTTCTTGCCGCCCTGCGCAAAGCGGGAATCCCCTGCCTTGAAGTGCCGGTCATCCTCCTCGCGGAGAACGCCGTCTCGGTCGGTCGCGTCGCCTATCGGAAATATCTTGCCGGTGAAGCAACCGATGACGAGGCACTCCGCCCGACTTACCTCCGCCTGCCGCAGGCAGAACGGGAAAGGCTCGCCAAAGAAGGACAGAACCAAGACTGATTTTCAACGCAAAAAGGACTGTCGCAAGCGCCACAGTCCCGAAAAATCATGCAATTTCAAAATCCAATATATAAAAGAAAGGCACCCCATGGAAAAGCGTAAAATCTTTATCGGCGCGGACAGCGCCGGCTATCATCTGAAGGAGGAACTGAAAGAGCATCTTGCCTCGCTCGGCTATGATGTGACCGACTGCGGCACCGATTCCGACGCCTCCTGTCACTACCCCGTCTTCGCCTCCGCTGTCGCCGAAAAGGTACAGAAGGCGCCCGATACCACTTTCGGAATTCTCGTCTGCGGCACGGGCATCGGTATGTCCATGTGCGCCAATAAGTTCAACGGCGTGCGTGCCGCCGTCTGTGGCGACACCTACTCGGCAAAGATGACCCGTCGTCACAACGATGCGAATGTCCTCTGCCTCGGTGCACGCGTCATCGGCTCCTGCCTTGCACTCGATATTCTCGACGCTTTCCTTGCAAACGATTACGAAGGCGGCAGACATGCGATCCGCGTCGCAATGATGGACGAGATCGAAAAGAAGCAGAAATAATTACTCCCCGCCAAACAGTGCCCCGAAGCATCGGATCGCATCCTTGCGGACAAGACAGGTACCGTGCTCCCGTATGTACTCGGCGAGCGTCGGCGGCACCGGCTCGGCGTATTCGAGAAGGCGTGAAAACTCGCTGATTCCTTCATTCTTTCCGCCGCGTTCTTCCGCGATCAAGTAATACCGTCCGTCGTCCGTAAGGTAGACATCGCTCTCTCTGACCGACGGTGTCTCCGCCATGGAACGCGCGGCAAGAATCAGATCCGACAGTGTGGAAAACGCATAGACGCCCCGTCTCGCCGCGAGCATTGTCACGCGGTTGGACTTGGCTATGGTCTTTTCCGCGAGCGGAGGAATCAGTCCGAGCTTTGTGACAAACAGCTCGCACCCGCCGTCCCGCGACGGATACAACTGAATCAGCACCTTGTCGCTTGCCGCGTCGAAGCCCGTGCGGTGTTTTGCCTCATCGAGAATCTCCCAAAACGCACGGCGCGTCTCGGTATTGTCATAATCCACTTTTTCGGCATTCAGATCATACCGTCGCATATCCTCTTCGGTCAGCATGACCTTCAGCTTTGAGTCGCTGATCAAAAGCAGTTCCATACCTACCCCTCCCGTCCGTTTTCTCTTTTTCATTATACAACGGGGCACATGTTTTTGCTACCGTCGCTTTTCGGCACGAGAGGAGATTCCAGCCAAATTCCGAGGTTCGCACCCGTCTATCGGCAGGACGGGATATTTTTTCCGGTGAGTTCGCGACCATCCTCACCGAACCCGTACATCGGGTCAAAAAACAAAACTATGGAGTATTTTTTCATGAAAATGCAAACAAAACAGCTCACCCGCGGCGCCATGATTGCGGCGCTCTATGTCGTTCTGACCTATGTTGCTTTCCTCTGCGGTCTTTCTTCAAATCCCATTCAGTTCCGTATTTCCGAGGCGCTCTGTATCCTGCCCGCCTTCTTTCCCGAGGCGATCCCCGCACTGTTTATCGGTTGCGCGCTGGCAAATCTTCTGACCGGTGCTGTCATCTGGGACATCGTCTTCGGTTCCCTTGCGACTCTGATCGGTGCATTCGGCGCTTATCTTTTAAGAAATTGCAGATTCAAATGGCTGATCCCCCTTCCGACGATCCTCGCAAACATGGTAATCGTCCCTGCGGTCATTATTCTCACCATGGGCGCGGAAGGTAGTTTTGCCTCTTATCCGTACTTTGCCCTTACCGTCGGTATCGGTGAAATCGTCTGTGCCGGGGTGCTCGGCACTCTGCTCTATTATACGATGGTGAAACTCTTGAATAAGAAAAGTCAATAATATTTTCCGCCTCTTCGGGCAAAAGACACCGTGCGATGCCGACGCACGGTGTCTTTTGCTTATTCGGAAACGCACCAAAACAAGAACGCCGCCCGGCACTCCATGAGTGTCGGGCGGCGTTTTATCCGTTTGATCGGAATTAAGCGAGTTCTGCGAAATACTTAATGGTGCGAACCATCTGAGAAGTGTAGGAGTTCTCATTGTCGTACCATGCAACGACCTGAACCTGATAGGTATCGTCGTCGAGCTTCGCAACCATGGTCTGGGTCGCATCAAAGAGCGAGCCGAAACGCATGCCGATGACATCGGAAGAAACGATCTCGTCGGTGTTGTAGCCGAAGGACTCGGAAGCCTGTGCCTTCATAGCGGCATTGACGGAATCCTTCGTGATGTCCTTACCCTTCACAACCGCGACAAGGATCGTGGTGGAACCGGTGCAGACAGGAACTCTCTGCGCGGAACCGATGAGCTTGCCGTTCAGTTCGGGGATAACAAGACCGATCGCCTTGGCGGCACCGGTGGAGTTCGGAACGATGTTCTGAGCGCCGGCACGGGCACGGCGAAGGTCGCCCTTTCTGTGAGGACCGTCGAGGATCATCTGGTCGCCGGTGTAAGCATGAACGGTGGTCATGATACCGGAAACGATCGGATATGCATCGTTCAGAGCCTTTGCCATGGGAGCAAGGCAGTTGGTGGTGCAGGAAGCGGCGGAGATGATCTGATCGTCTTTGGTCAGAGTCTCGTTGTTGACATTGTAAACAATGGTCTTGAGGTCGTTGCCCGCGGGAGCGGAGATGACAACCTTCTTTGCGCCGGCGTTGATGTGCGCCATGGACTTATCCTTCGAGCAGTAGAAACCGGTGCACTCGAGAACGACATCGACATTCAGCTTCTTCCAAGGGCAGTTGTTCGCGTCCTTTTCCGCATAGATCTTGATTTCCTTGCCGTCTACGGTGATGGAACCCGGCTCGACAACCGTCTTTCCGTCCTCACCGAGCTTCGCATCGGTGTAAGTAACGGTGTGACCCTGCGCAACATAGCTTCCCTGCGCGGTGTCATACTTCAGAAGATGCGCGAGCATCTTCGGGCTGGTAAGGTCGTTGATCGCAACCACTTCGTAGCCCTCGGCACCGAACATCTGACGGAACGCAAGGCGTCCGATTCTGCCGAAACCGTTAATAGCAACTTTTACTGCCATTTTGAAAATCCTCCAAAAATATAATATTTTTTACTTTTCTTTGGGGATAAAGGAGAAATCGCGTGCCGGAAACCGGCGTTCGGAATCCTTCCTTCTCCGATTTTAAATTATAGCACACTTTTTCTCATTATACAAGAGGATTGAGAAATTTTTATCAGATTTGTGGAAAATTCTCAAAACGATCGGTCTTCCCCCGGCTTTTTTGTCCAAAGCAACACGCCCTCCGTGCGGGAAAGGAAAAAGTAACGGCAAAGGGTCGGAAGTTTCAGAAGCCGCACGGGTTCCGTCCCCATGCGCCAGAGCCACTCCGCACCGTGACGACGAAGGACAGCGGGGGCACGGCGCTTTTTCCCTGCGTAAATATCGAGACTGCCGCCGAGTCCGACAAAGAGCGTGCGCGGCGAATAGTGCGAGAGCCGGTCGATGAGAATCTCCTGTTTCGGCGAGCCGAGGCAGACAAAGCAGACATCGGGGGCACTCTTTTCGAGCCGTTCCCCGACGCGCTCCTCCCGATAACGGAATCCGTCCTGCAAAAAGACGGGGACAAGCCCTGGGTATTTTGCCGAGAGATTGCGGAACGCACGCTTTGCGATCCCGCGCCGCCCACCGAGAAAGGCGACACGCAGTGCGCCGGCGGAAAGAAGCAGCTCGCCGAGCTCCACGCCGGGGAGCGTCTCGCACCGCACGCCGCGACTTTTCAGCGTGCCGCAAACGCCGTGCCCGTCCGGAAAATTATAGGTCGAGCGGTTCAGCACGGCGGCAAAATCCGGGTGTCGCCTCGCGTACATCAGCATGAGGGGGTTGACGGTATAGATCCGTCCGCCCTCCGACAGGCGCGTCAGAGCGGCAAGCGCCATCTCTTCCCTCTCACCGTAGTCTACCCGCACACCGAAAATCCCTGTCTTGTCCATTCTCCGAAAACCTCCGTCTCCCGATTTTCTTTTTCTCCATTATGCCGAAGGAAAAAAATTTCAATCACGGAAAAAGAAAAACTTGACAAGCGGGTGAAAAACTGATATACTGAATAATACCGAACGGGGCAATCGCGCGATATTATGCCGAAAGGTCGTATCGTGAGGAAAGTCCGGGCCTCACAGGGCAGGATAACGGATAACATCCGCCGAGGGTGACCTCCGGGAAAGT
>CALAFS010000134.1 GCA_937892405.1 uncultured Clostridia bacterium | reverse complement strand
GGATGGAGGCACACCCCGACGACATGGTGCAATATTCCGACGGCTCGCACCCGTCGACCAAGCTGATTACCGAGACTTTCGTGCACGAGATCGGGGACATGTATTCCCTCGCGTCCGAGGCATGGCGGCAGGATGCCGGGGAAGAGCTTCTGCGTGCGGTGCGCGAGATCGAGACCTTCCCCTTCGCCGACCGCATTGCGGGTTATTTTCTCGCTGCGGGCGGTACCTCGGAATGGTACTATATCAACCCGATCGAATACCGGCAGAGCGGCGCCGTCGCGGACACCTCGCCCGCCTTTCGTCGGTACTTTGACGGATACCTTGAGAGAAAGTACGGCAAAAACCACCCCGCGCCCGATGTCCCGGGGATCGAGAGCCGCTTCTTTGTCGAAGGGGTGGATTATGAGATCTCGCACCCGAAACCCATGCTGGCGGCAGACCCGCCGCCCCCGCCGCCGTGCAACGGAACGAACATCGGTTCCTTCTTAAATGTAAATAAATATATGCATACATATGACTTTTACAATGCGTGGCACCACGGAACGGCGGACAGTCTCAAGTATTTTGCCAAGCTCTTGAAGGAACACAATCCGAATCTTCTCGTCGGCTCCTTCTACGGTTCGTGGGGGTGGTGCGAGCAGATGAGCGGCTCCAACACCACCGCGACGCGCGATATTCTCGACAGCGGATATGTCGATCTTCTCGCCAATCCCGGGGTATATGAGAACCGCCAGCCCGGCGGCTTTACGGGACAGCGGCAGATGCACGACTCCTTCCGTCTGCGCAACACGCTCTATGTCGTGGAGGAGGACACGCGCACACACGCCGAGAACCGTCACTATGCTTATCTCGCGGGTATGTACGGCATGTCCGAGACGCTGAATGTTCTGAAACGGGACTTCGGCAGAAACCTGTCGGAAGACCTCCAGGCGTGGTGGTTCGACCAGCATCTCGGCGGCGGTCGCTACAAATATCCCGAAGTTTACGAGCTCTTCGCCCGTCAGCAGGAGGTGGCGAAGGAGGCGTACGAAAAGGATCGCAAAAAGGAAAACGAAATCGCCTTTATCTATGACGAGGAGAGCGCGGGGCTCGTCTCCTTGCAGACGACGCGGGAGACGGTCGAATATATCCGTAACCGCGAGATCGCGCGCATCGGCGCGCCCGTCGACCAGTATTTCCACGACGACATGAAGAACCCCGACATGCCCGACTACAAGCTCTATGTGTTCCTCAACACGCACTATCTCACGGACGCGGAGCGGGCAGACATTCACAAAAAGCTCGCGAAAAATCACGCGACCGCTCTCTTCCTCTACGCCCCGGGACTCATCAATCCCGACCGTGAGATGCCCCTCTCCCCTGCGCATATATCCGAATTTACGGGGATTCTGACGGGAATGGACGAGGAGGAGCTTTTGCACCCCGAATTCCGCATTGTCAAGGGCGCGCATCCGATCACGGAAGAGCTGGAGGAAGGGCGCCTCTACGGCGGGATCGACCGCCCGCAAAAGAGCAACATCACCGTGCTCCCCGTGCCGAATACGCTCCAGCCTTCCTATCTCTATCCCGCCTTCTTCGCGGAGGACAAAGAGGCGACGGTGCTCGGCAGATTCGCCGACACGGGAAAGGTCGCGTTCGCCCTCAAGGAGACGGACGCCTTTACCTCCGTCTTCTGCGGGACGAAATACATTCAGGCGGACATTCTCCGCGCCGTCGCGCGGTTCGCGGGGTGTCACATCTATGAGGAGGGCGGAAATGTCCTCTACGCGAGCAAAAACTACATCACGATCCACGCGTCGAAGACCGGCGATGTGACGCTGAAGCTGAAGGCGCCCGCCGACCTCTTCGAGGTCTATGAAAAGAAGCTCTACGCGGAGAACACCGACCGCGTAACCTTCCCTCTCGTCTTCGGCGAGACGAAGACCTTCGAGATCCGACGCCGCTGACGCGCGGGACGGATCAAAAATATGGCGTCTCGATTTTATGGGTAAAAAGCGTCGGTGGTTTTCCAAAAATGCGTCCCGCGTATGTTGTTTTTTATCTTATAAAATGCCGTTTTTGTAAACAATACTTTGAAAAAAAGCGCCCTGTGGCAGAGAAATTTCTCTGCCACAGGGCGCTTTTTTGGTTTTGTGTTTTTTGGTGGTGGAGCTCCGAATCACTTCACCGTTTCGACGGAGACGGTGAGGGGCTCGCCGTTGACATTCCACTCTTTGGTGAAGGCATAGGTTTCGCCCGTGGTGACGGAGGTGGCGAGAGTCTCTTCCGCGATCTCGTCGCGGTTCCTTGCGACGACGGCGAGGAGTTTTTCCGAGCCGGCGAAGGAGAGGCGGATACGGTCGGTGACCTCAAAGCCCGAGTCCTTACGCATGGTCTGCACCTTCGAGATGATCTCGCGGACATTGCCCTCTTCGATCAGCTCGGGGGTGAGGTTCTTATCAAGGACGACGGTGACGCCCTTGTCGCTCAGCGACTCGAAGTGTCCGCTCTCGCTCATCTCGATGAGCAGGTCGTCGCGGGTGAGGACGATCTCCTCGTCCCCGTCGGTGAAGGCGAGGTGCCCGTCTCTCTCAAGCTCATCCATGGCGGCGTTGCCGTCAAGGGCGGAGAGATACGCGCGGATCGCGCCGAGGTGCTTTCCGTACTTCGGTCCGACGGTGCGGAGCTGCGGCTTGAAGGTATAGGTGGTGAAGGCGCGGACATTGTCGGTCAGCTCAACCTCCTTGACATTCAGTTCCTCCGCGATGACGGGGAGGAAGGAGGCGTCGGGCGTCTTCTCCGCTTTGATATACATTTTCGCGATGGGCTGGCGGTTCTTGATCGCGGCGGCATTGCGGCAGGCTCTGCCGAGGGTGACGATGCCGATGACCTCGTCCATGTTCTCCTCGAGCTTCGGGTCGATGCGGCTGTCGTCCGCGGTCGGGAAGTCGGTGAGGTGCACCGAGATCGGTGCGTTCTTATCGACCGAGAGGACAAGGTTGCGATAGATGTCCTCCGCCATGAAGGGAATGAAGGGGGCGGCGATCTTCGCCGTATTGACAAGAACGGTATAGAGGGTGAGGTAGGCGTTGATCTTGTCGTCGGTCATCTCCTTGCCCCAATAGCGCTCGCGGCTGCGGCGGACATACCAGTTCGAGAGGTCGTCGACCAGCTCTTCAAGCACGCGGGTCGCCTCGGTGATCTTATAGGCGGCGAGATCCTCGTCCACCGCGCGGATCGCGGAGTTCATCTTCGAGAGGATCCACTTATCCATGACCGAGAGGCTCTTTTCGACAAAGGAATACTTCGTCGGATCGAAGCCGTCGATGTTCGCATACAGGACATAGAAGGCGTAGGTGTTCCAAAGGGTGCCCATGAACTTCCGCTGTCCTTCGACGACCGCGTCGCCGTAGAAGCGGTTCGGCAGCCAGGGCGCGGAGTTGGAATAGAAATACCAGCGGATCGCGTCGGCGCCGTACTTTTCGAGCGCCTCGAAGGGATCGACGGCGTTACCCTTCGACTTCGACATCTTCTGTCCGTCCTTATCGAGGACATGCCCGAGGACGAGGACATTCTT
>CALAFS010000133.1 GCA_937892405.1 uncultured Clostridia bacterium | reverse complement strand
CCAGCTTCTGACGGATAAGCTCGTTGTGAGAAACCTTTATATCGGCGGGTGCAGTCTCGAAAGACACCGCGACAATGCAAAGAGCGATGCCGCCGCGTATGACTTCCAGGAAAACGGGGAAAAACTCCGACCGACCCCCATTAGTATCCGCGAGGCACTGACGGGCGAAAGATGGGATGCCGTCACCGTACAGCAGGTCAGCGGGAAGTCGGGGATCGTCTCCTCGTACGAGCCGTACCTCTCGGAGCTTTTACAATATATCCGCCGTTACAGCGACGCGGAAATTCTCCTCCATGAGACATGGTCGTATGAGACGGGGAGCACCCATTCCGACTTTGCCGCGTACGGCAGGGATTCCGAGAAGATGGCGGACGCCATCGAAGAGGCGTGCGCCACGGTAGCAAAGGCGCATGGATTGCGCCGGATCCCGGTCGGTCGGGCAATCAGAGAGGTAAGGCATGCCCCCTCTTTCGATCCCTCCCGCGGCGGGCTTTCCATTCACCGCGACGGGTTCCATCTTTCCCTGAATTACGGCAGGCTCCTTGCCGCCTCGGTGTGGTGCCGCTTTTTCACAGAGGAGATCCCGGAGATTTTCGGACGGGAGAACCTCTCTTGTCCGATGGCGGATCTTGCCCGCGTTCTTCATACTTTGTAAGAAGAGGCGCACGAGCCGCGATTTTATCAAAACCCCTTGACTTTTTTTGTCTTCGGGTATATAATAAACCCATAGAAAAAAGACTGTGACGAAGAGAGTAGCAGGGAAAACACGGGTACAGAGAGTCGGAGAAGATGAGAACCGATCCCGTCGCCCCATGTGAAGATCACTTCCGAGTTGCGCCCCCGAACAACAGTAAGGGACGACGGCAGCTCACCGTAAACGGGCGCATATTGACTGATATGTAAATAGGTGGTTAGCAAAATGATAAGTTTTGCCCTGTTTCTGTTGGAACAGGGCTTTTTATTTTCACAGGGAGGAAAATCAAAATGAGCGAAATCTACGGCAAAGTATCGACGAACCTCGACTTTGTGAAGAGGGAAGAGGAGACCCGCGCCTTTTGGGAAAAGGAGGACATCTTCGGCAAGAGCCTGAAGATCCGCGAAGGGGCGCCCGAGTTCACCTTCTATGACGGACCCCCGACCGCGAACGGAAAGCCGCACATCGGACATGTCCTGACCCGTGTCATCAAGGACCTGATCCCGCGCTATCAGACCATGAAGGGACGCCATGTCCTGCGCAAGGCAGGGTGGGATACCCACGGTCTGCCCGTAGAGCTGGAGGTGGAGAAAAAGCTCGGCATCGACGGCAAGGATCAGATCGAGAACTACGGTCTTGAGCCTTTTATCGCGCATTGTAAGGAGTCGGTGTGGAAGTATAAGGGCATGTGGGAGGACTTCTCCGCGAAGGTCGGCTTCTTCGTCGACATGGAGCACCCCTATGTCACCTATACGAACGACTTCATCGAGTCGGAGTGGTGGGCGCTCAAGCAGATTTTCGACCGCGGTCTTCTTTATAAAGGATTCAAGATCGTTCCGTATTGCCCCCGTTGCGGTACCCCGCTTTCCTCTCATGAGGTCGCACAGGGGTATAAGACGGTTAAGGAGCGCTCCGCGATCGTCCGCTTCCGCGCAAAGGATGAGGACGCCTATTTCCTCGCCTGGACGACGACCCCGTGGACCCTCCCGTCGAATGTCGCCCTCTGCGTGAACCCGAAGGACACCTATTGCAAGGTAAAGGCGGCGGACGGCTATACCTATTATATGGCGAAGGCACTGCTCGACCGCGTGCTCGGTCACCTCGGCACCGAGGAGACGCCCGCCTATGAGATTCTCGAAGAAATGCCCGGTTCCGCGCTCGAATACCGCGAGTACGAGCCCCTCTTCGCCTGCGCGGGAGAAGCCGCCGCGAAGCAGAAGAAAAAGGCGCACTTCATCACCGCCGACGGCTATGTCACCATGACCGACGGTACCGGCATCGTCCATATCGCCCCCGCGTTCGGTGAGGACGACAGCCGCGTCGGTAAGAAATACGATCTCCCCTTCGTCCAGTTCGTGGACGGAAAGGGCGACCTCACCCCCGAGACTCCCTATGCCGGCGTCTTTGTCAAGAAGGCGGATCCCCTCGTGCTTGCCGACCTCGAGAAGGAAGGGAAGCTCTTCGCCGCGCCGAAGTTCGAGCATGACTATCCGCACTGCTGGCGCTGCGGCACGCCCCTGATTTACTATGCCCGCGATACCTGGTTTATCCGTATGACCGAGGTGCGCGACCACCTGATCCGCAACAACAATACCGTCAACTGGATCCCCGAGAATATCGGCAAGGGCCGTTTCGGCGACTGGCTCGAGAATGTGCAGGACTGGGGACTCTCGCGTAACCGCTATTGGGGTACCCCCCTCAATATCTGGGAGTGCTCCTGCGGACACCGCCACGCCGTCGGCTCGATCGAAGAGCTGCATAAAATGTCGGATAACTGCCCCGAGAACATCGAGCTTCACCGCCCGTTCATCGACGCCGTGACGCTGAAATGTCCGGAATGCGGCGGGGAAATGCACCGCGTCAGCGAGGTCATCGACTGCTGGTTTGACTCCGGCTCCATGCCCTTCGCCCAGTGGCACTACCCGTTTGAGAACCGCGATGTCTTCGAGAAGGAATTTCCCGCCGACTTCATCAGCGAGGGCGTCGATCAGACGCGCGGCTGGTTCTACTCCCTG
>CALAFS010000132.1 GCA_937892405.1 uncultured Clostridia bacterium | reverse complement strand
CCCGAAATGCCCGTTGAACCGGAGATCTTGTTCAGCGGATCGCTGTCTCCCATTTTGCGCAGATGGTGAATCAGCAGAATCGTCAGATTCAACTCGTCGGCAAGGCGCTTGACCTGTCGTACTTCCTCATAGTCGCTTGCATACGAGGTATCGTTTCCCGGCTTGCGGATGATCTGAAAGGTGTCGATGATAATGAGCGCAAGGTCGGGGTGTTCTTTTTTGAAGTTCATCAGCTGCGGAATCAGCCCGTCATTCAACGAATCGGCTTCAAAGGACAGAAAAAGATTTCCCGCGCCCTCGTCGGTGATGGCGTTCAGGCGGTCGTGGATGCGTCCGTTGCCGTCTTCCAGGCAAAGATAGAGAACGGTGCCCGGATGGACTTTCAGCCCCCACAGCGCCTCTCCTTTGGCAACATGCAGGGCAAGGTCGAGTGCCATCCACGACTTGCCGATCTTTGGTGCCCCGGCTAACATACATAACCCCTGCGGGAGCAGCGTTTCCACGCAGAATCTGCGCTCCCTGAATTCGGAGTTCATTAGGGTTTCGCTGTCGATGACAGCAAGAGGTTTTACATTTTTCATGTTTTTCCTTTCGCTTTTTACCGTTGGTACCATTTTGATACCAACGGTGAATCTGGTTTTCTTACCGCCGTTCTCATTTTGAGAACAACGGTAGCGGTTCTCTTTTTTGCGTACCGCGGAGTATCTCGCAGGATCTGTTCCGTGTCTGTTTACAAGGAACCGAGAGTCACAAATGCGTTCGCGGGTATCCATTCAACCCAAAACGAAACCGCATCTTCTGCCTGCCGGCAGACCGCACCGAATGCGGGAGTATCATTATTCACTCCGATCCTGTCATCGCCGCTCCCGCCATCCTGTTTCCGACGGAATCCGAAACCGTGATGAATCGCTCGGCGGCAAGAGGCGTCGACTTTCCTCTTGCCGTGTCGTGGCGCTCACTTTCGGGGGCTTGCCCTTTCGGGCGGACCGGGGAGTTCCCTCGGCAGTACGCTATTCGGTTGTCAAAGAGCGGAGGAGGAAAATATGCCTTTACTTCTATTGGCAAAATAATCGGCACTTCTGAACCGGCCTTGAAAAGATCTCGCAAAATTTCCCCTCACCCTGTATTCCACACTTTTTTCGCGTTTGAGTGTACCAAAAACGCATTGTTTGCAAAATCGTTACAATTTGGCATCACTCAGTATCGCAAAGGGCAAAAAGGCGATGTTCCGTTTCTGCCCCGTCCTGTTTGATACAATATAGTCAAAAAAGAGCAGTAAACGGAGGCAGGCGAATTATGTCACTTTATAAGGGGATTTTTTGGTACAACCCGAGCGAGCATACGCTGATTACGAAGAAGGTAGCATGCAATGCATACGGTACCGCAACCGAGGCGGTGGCGTATTCCTCGAAATCGGGAAACAATTTTAACCATAGAATCGAGTGGGAAAAGCTGCCGAAAAGCATCACGGGCGGGCATCCCTACAACTATTATCCTCGTGGGCGTGTGGAGGTGAAGCGCGAAGTCATGACGCTTTACCTTCACCCGGTTCTGCGAACATTTGAAATCGAGAACCTGATCGAAGAAGAATTTGGTTTCGTCGGCGGTTCTATACCGATTCGCGAAGTGGCGGACGGTTCGTCACACTATGCATATCTGATGGACTATCCGCTCAAGCGATGCAATGTCTGCGGGAAGGCATTTGACCTTTGGGACAATCAGGAGGATTTCGGCTTTGATTATCATATCGGTTACGGCTCCAGACACGACACGGAGCGAATCCGGCTGCATCTCTGTTGCGATTGCTTTGATAAAACCTTGGATTGGCTTCTGCCTCAGTGTAAGATCAATCCGATGTCCCCGTATCGCTGACGATCGGGCTATCAAAATAAAAAATACCCCCGCCAATAATGGTCGCGTGTGCGGTCGTCATCGACAGGGGTATCGTTATAAAATGCGTGTTGTGATGAATTTTCTATATTGTTCTAACGCAAAAAATTGTATTGCCTCCTCCCGCCCCCGCAAAAACAGGGTAACGGGCTTTCCGAGCGAGAGGAGGTGGTGGGTATCCAGATAGGCACCCTTGCTTTTGCCGTCCCAGATCATGAGTCCTTCCGTTGCCGCACATGCCATGGCAATGTCTTTTTGCCGGTAAAAGTCGCGCCCCCGAAAGCCCTCTGCCGGAACGGCAACAACCGGGAGGTTGCACGGATTGTTCCGCACGCTCCCTTCCGAAGCATACACTTTCATATCTGCCCCTTTGGATGCAAGAAAAATCTGTGCCGCACGGTCCACGCCAAAGCTGTCGCCGACGATAAACCGGACATCTCCCTCTGAAAGTTTGGTATCAAGGAACTCCATCGCGCCGTGCGGCAGCGCCTTGATGGTTTTTGAGCCTCCGATAAAAAGAATTTTCATACTATTTCGCTCCCTCTTGCTACACGTTCGGCAAATCTTCCGCTTTCTCTGTAAACTCGCTCGGCTTTTGCAGATCTATATACAGATCCGAGGTATAATCCTCGCCGAAGAATTGGTGGAGATAAAGATAATAGTTCTGTTCCTTCTCCATGGAAAACATATTGGTCTTGATGGTCGGGACAGTCCCCCAAAACGGGTGCCCTTCGTCTCCGTACAGGCGGAACTGCCCGTCATCATAAGTGAAGAAGACCGCGCCGTTATCGCGCTGCCGCTCCAGTTCCGGGGTGACATCTTCGCCGTCAAACAGGCGATGAAACAAATCCCGGATATACAGATGTCGGGATTTTTCCGAGCTGACGTGCCGCGCGCCTTTCGGCGCGTCATCAATGGTATCATCCCAAAAGTATTTGCCGCAGTTGTTCAGGTATCCGCTCCCGTCAAACAGGTTGTTCTTGGAATAGGCGTAGTGCTTCAGAACTTTCCGCAGTGCCGCCCGCGCCTCTGCAAAGGTATCAAAAGCAAAAATGCCTGTTCTGAGACTCCCGGCATTACGGCAATATTCCGGGAGAGATGTTTTGATGGACAATATCCAGATGTTTCTTTGCAAGATTTTCTCCTTTTATCGTTTTATTGCTCACAGTTCTGAAGGAGCATACGCGCCCGGGCGAAGTCCTTCTTTTGGAGGTCATCTTTGCGGATGCAGAAATCAATCAGCCCCATGCACCCGAAATCCACTCCGTCCGAAAAGGACGGAAACTGCGCAAGGAGCACCCAATCGTCGGGATCGGGTGAAGAATAGGAGCCTTCCTCCAACAGGGTGTCCATGGAGAACGGTTTTTCGTACAGATTGGCTACCATATCGAGAACCGAGTCCGGCGAATCCAGAGAATCCGGTGCCCCGAGCAGGTGACAACAACCTATGGGGAGATCGGCAAAGGCATTTCCGTCCTCGTCGTACTCCTTTTCCACCGAAATGCCGAACTGTGCCGCCACTTCAGCAACTTCATGCAAGCTGTGATTGCCCCAGATACTGCTGTACGCCATTTCTCCGTCCGGGGTGGCGGTAAAGAATGCGTTGTCCATGGTATTCTGTGCCCGGAAGGACAGCGCCGACTCGGGAATTCGGTATTCTTCCCGCAATTCTTTCGGAAAATCGCGGATTTCAAGTAATTCTTCGGGGCTGTTCTCGTAAAATACGCGGGCAAAATCCTCTCCCGCCTTTTTGCCCTGCCGACTCTCCGGCTCATAGAAAAAGTACAGCATTCCCGTGTGCGGCAGTCGATTCTGCGCATCGAACGGCGCGGTCTCGGCAAGATTCATCTGCGCGAGGAAGGCAAGTGGGCGGGTTACCTTTTCGCCGCTCTCAATGTCGGTTTCACTGTAATAGGGCCACACAAAATCCGACGGGACAAAAGGCTTGCCGCCGAAATGCGAAGCAGACGGACGTTTGGCGGGTACACCTGCCGACGGGTTTATGCCGATTGCGGGAACGATATTGTCACGGAAATTGCGCTCCATGTCGATCCTGGGCGGGGAAACCTTGTCGCAGAGATGAAGCAACTCTGCGTATTTCACCTTTTCCCGCATGCGATCGGCTTCGATGTCCGCCCTTGCGATACGATCAAAGGTAAACAGCTCGTCGAGCCGAATTTCTCCCTTTACATAAGCGGAGACGGCGCAGAGCATCCGATCCTCTGCGGGGAGTTCTCCCGAAAAGCGGTCGAGATCAAGAACAGAAGTACCTGTCTCATCCAGAAGAAGCACGCCGTCGTCCGCATTATAGGTCAGCGCATAGATGCGGTCGGGATACACCTTTGCGGGTAAAAAACGGTCGGATGCGGAGAGCTCGGCGCCTTTTCCGAGGTACACCGCCGGGCGATCGGTCGTGCAGGGGGCAATCGGGTAAATCAGTTCCCCCGCCGAAAAGGGCGACGGAAACGAAACGTCCATACTCCAAAACGCTCCGTCCGACCAGTCGGGCAAGCAGGTAATATCCATCACCTCTGCGTTCTCATTGAGGTCTGCGTAAATAGTGGTTTCCTCGTGTTCGGGGCGCATCTCCTGGCGGATGACTCGGATCTCTGCCGGGCGCTCCGGGCTCAGGGCATCCGCCTTGTCGAAATACCCAAGATCATCCTGACAAGCGGTGCAGCAGGTGTCAAAGTCCGCAAAGACGGTATCAAAATGCTCCATGTCGTAAAAGTTACGCCGGCGGATGTTATAGGCGCTGAGAAGATAGGAATAAACGAAATTCTTGTCCGTGCGGAGAAATTCGTCCAGATATTTCTGCTTGGTGTCAATCCATTCCCGCAAAAGGACATGGAAGCGGTTGTTTCCGTCCGTATACTCCTCAACCGGAAGTTCAAAATCCGCTGAGGTGTTCAGCAGTTCCCGCATGGCGGCAATCTTTTCCGCAAGACTCCGCTTGCGGCTGTGCCTGACGACATAGGCGCGTTCCAGTGGCGTAAGGGCATAACCGATCTTTCGCAAATGCTCACGCAGAGCGACGGAATCCATAAAATCAAGAATATCAGCCATTTTTTCTCCTTTCGGGCATGTCGGTGCTTGCCCACGCCTCGGGGTAATGCATTTCAAACCATTTGAGTCGGTATTTTTGCAGGGCAAATTGGTAAAGCCGCCCGCGATCCTCCGAAAAGGACGTGGCTTGCGGGTGCCGCTTGCAAAGCTCCATCCACTCGCGGAAAGAAGACGGAGCAGTTTCCGGGGGATTCGGGAACGCCTCTGCCAGTGCCGACAGTATCTCATGGTCATCAAAACTCATCTTTTCGGTTCGGATTCCGATCTTGCTTCTGAGGGCATCCAAACGGTCAAGATCGGGGCTCGTGAGAAAGTACACTCTTGATGATGCATCCCACTCCGAAAAGTCGAAACCGACAGCGGTGCGCCCGTTGACGGTCGTCACGGGACCGAAGGTGTAGAACGGTTCATCACGCATGGCACAGAACAGTGTTTGGTAATACTGCACCTCACGCCCCCGGCGGTATTTTCCCAAAATTTCCGCACGTTCTTCCTCCGAAAACGGTTTGCCACGCCTTTCTTCATATTCGGCAAGCCTGCGCCTGTCCCGTCCGATGATCGGCTGCGAATTTTGGCAGATACAGCTCAGATGCAGAAGGCGGTTGCCGTTTTTCTTCAGATAGGCGGAAAGATCCTCGATTGCCGCCTGGCGGATGACACTCGATATCTCCACATATATTTCTGAGCCGTGCACCCCGTGACGCGGCTGTTCGGTCAGGGAAAAACCGTCCGCAAGCATTTCCGTGCCGCACTGCGGGCAAAGGTGTGGAGACATTTCATACGGGAATTTGTCGGGATCGGCGCAAAATATCGTATGCTTGCACGCGGGACAGCGGTAGTGCGGCGGGAGCGGATTCAGCCGATGGATGCCGAGCAGATAGGAGAGAAACCGAAGCCCCACCGACGGACCGTAAAGCGCTGTGGGATGTCCGTTCATCCGACAAAACTGCGCAATGTGCCGCCAGATGAGATAGGTAGCGGCGAAAGTCGTGCCGCGCGTCAGGGCGAGTTCGTTTTCCAGTCTTTCCGCAAGAGCGGACGGTGGATTTTTCCCGTAAAGCTTCCGCAGAGCATGGCGGGCGGCGGATTCCAACCGCCCATCGGCATATTCCATATACGGCAGAGCTTTTTCCTCCGGGAACGGGCAGATATCCTCCGAAATCATGTCCGCAAGCTTTCGGGAATTTGTTACAACGGTCTCATAAGCCTTTTCGGGGGAAAGACTGCCGAACGCTTCGAGCATCTCCTCCGTCGTGCGCAGGTGCAAGCCATACCCGATGGGCGGCATCTCTTGATTTTTCAGGTAATAAATGGCGTTTGCGGTCTCCGTGTCGCGGCAGTCCGCATATTCGGCATACCCGACCGCGACCACCGGCTTGTTCACCTTTTCGGCAAGCCCGACCACCCAGCGATTGATTCGGGCAACCTTCGCAGCTCCCAACGTGTTGCCAGCCCCGCAGGGCGGGCAGAGCTCGATATAGTCGTAAAATTCCGCAATCCCGGCGCAGGTCGCCTCATCTCTTGCGTCCTCCAGTGCCTCAAAAACCTCCCCGTTAACGCCGTCTGAACCGACCAGCAGGTGCGCGCGGCATTCGGAAATCTCCGCGCGGGTGACATAGGTGAAATGGTATGCGCCGCGCTCGATGGCGCGGGACATCAGGCGGTACAAGTCGTGAAGTCCTTCTTTGCCGCGCGCAAGAAGCGTCACACGATGCCATTCTGCTTCGTAATATGCCCGGCTTTCATCGTTTATCATAATCAGCTGTACCCCGTAAATGACCTTGATGCCGACTTCCCGTGCCGCGCGCGCCGCTGAGGGGAATGCCCGTACCGTGTCCATGTCCGCTATGGCAATTGCCGTGCATCCCGCCGCTTTGGCGCGGCGGATCATGTCCTCGGGGGAATCAAATGCATATCCCCCCGAATAATACGTCATAGCGCCAAGCTCGGCGCGCCTTAACTCATCTATCATGAATCAACATCCCCACAGCGTCGCCTCTTGCCACCACGCGACCATAATAATCCTTTGTCGTGTCGGACTGCGCGTCATATCTGCCGAGCGTCTTTCCGAAATAGTCCTTTACGGTCTTGTTTCCGTGCGCATCGGTTTCGATTCTTGCAATGATCTTTCCACTGTAATTCTTGATAACTTCTGTTTCCATGCTGCCATACTTCCTTTTCAAAAATTGCCCCGGTTTTCCGGGGCTTGAAAACAGTATATCATATCAAATGGGGCAAAAGAGGGACATTGCAGTCTTGATTCCTCTGTCCCTTTTTAGGCCGTATGGCTGTGTTATAATAACATGGGAAACGAAGAATAGCAAGCAATGCTCGTGTTTATACACTCGCGCAATCTTGTTGGGGAAATGCCCCAAACCCCGAAACGATTTCAGAGAAATCGGCTGCGCTCCTGCGGAGCTGAACATCACTCTATCTTCGGAAAGTGAGTCAGGGATTTTGGGTTTCACGGCGTTCAGGCAAATCCGGTTTTTCCTCATATCCGTCGATTGCCATTTTGCGAAGGTAAGCGCTCATATTCGCTATACCAAGCTGCTCCATCCTCGCCTTTATCAAGCCGAGTTCTTTTTCATCTACGAAGAATTTGACCTGTATCGGTCGCTTGCGATTCCTGTTGTCTGGCATCGGGATTCCTCTTTACTCCTACGGATTATTTCTAATCAAAACCGATCGATTATTGATATGCAGTTCTGTGTTCTCCTACAAAATCACGCATAGAATACGCTTGTAAATTCCTGCTCCTGAACCTTCATCTTTGCTGTAAACTCTGAATAATTCTGCGCATCTATGGGAATTTTCAAGCCGTGCTTGATAACGCTGATGTCGTCACGCGCCATAACATTTTTCTCATAGGTCAAACCACGATTCAACCGCAATTTCAAATCGTCAGCCCCTTCCGCTTCTGGATAGAGATAGTAACTAGCCTTTGCATCAAACCGGAACATATAGGCAAGCACTTGTAAATAATCTCGATTGCCAATGTTGTCAAGGGGCTTATACTTGGCGTCAGCAATTATCCGTGGTTCGCTATTCCGGCTGATGAAATCAGGATAGATCAAGCCTACATTTCCATCAAACAGCCTCTGAGCGCCTGTGCCGCTCTTGTTCATTGGATGGTAGAAGATATCTTCAATGAGCAAGTTAATATATTCCTCCCACAGCCATGCACCATCAAACAGAATACCGTATATCTGCCTCGCTCCTGTGCCGATTTGATGTCTCTGGTGTCGGAGGATTAAGAGACACAACCTTTGTAATGCGAGATACTCTCTGAAATAAGCGTGGCGGACGGTATTCTTTTTATTCTGTTCAATGATTTTCTGCCTGTCATACGGTTCATATCCCGGAGTCGCATCTATAACGAGTTTTACCTCGTCTTTCACTTTGATAAGAAGTTTATTTGCGTAAGGTTTTCTTTTGATAAACTCTATGGTATGCCGCACCAGCTCCATCAGGCTGTTATCGTAGGAAAACTCTCTCTGGCTGTATGCAACATTTCCTACAAATGGGGTGTTCTTCTCTATATGCCTTGCGACATCAATAGCGCCTTTTACATTTCCATCATTGTACCTGTGGCGGATATACTTTTTGAACAAGCCCTTCCGCATCGCCGCTTTAAGGTAATACGGAAACAGAAACAGCAAAAAATTGAACAGCCGATTGTCTTGATTGGCATCTGCATCCAAATCTACGATGTTTGGAAAGTCCAGAACTTTGTCTAAAAGATACTGAAAAAAGTAATCCTCACCCTCTCTGCAAAAACGGGACGCGATCACAAGCCGCTCATCACCGTAGCCAAGAAAGCCCATCACATTACCGGAGCGATAGGTGTCATTGACGCTTTGGAGGATCATCTGATCTTGCGTGATATCCTCTGCATCCTTTACGGTTTCAGGAAATACGAATACACCTTCACGCTCAAGCTGTTCCAATGTTTTATCTGCAATTTTGCCTGTCAGCTTCGCTACTTGAGAAAAGGCATCTTTTTTCTGCTGGGAGTTATCCTTGATCCTGAGCAGCTTCATTCGCATCACCTCTCGCAGGTTTCTGATAGCCGTATGCCCTTGCGAACCGATTCATAATTCCTTCCTCATCGTACATTCCCTGAATGTACTCCTGTAGGAGCGGTTGCAGATAGTCAGTCCAAAGTTGGTCAAAATCAAGTGTTTTCAACTTCAGGAAGTAAGACGCTCCGATCTGATAATTTTCATTCAAATCCTCAACCTCTGCGATTGCCTTATTGAGCGCAGCCATCCTTCTGATTGCCTCTGCCTCCAACTCCTCGTTTTCCAGCGACGCAAGCATCTCAAGGCGCTCGTCCGCTCTGAGTTCTACGAAACGGAAGCGACGACGCATGGCAAAATCAAAGCTGTCCACAGAGCGGTCGATATCGTTCATGGTGCCGATGATATAGACATTTTCAGGAATATAGAACTTTTTGCCGGGGTCAGAGTGCAGATTGGAATACTGCGTGGAGATCTCTCCGGCTTTACCGCGATAACCGGGATCTATTGCAAAGAACAATTCACCGAAAATCTTTGAAATCTCGCCGCGGTTGATTTCATCTATGATGAATATGTATTTTTTTAATTCCTCCTGTTTTGCCTTTGCTTTTGAAATTGTACTTTTCTTTGCTTTGATTGCTTTATAGATCGAAAAATCATAGGAATATCCTTGCGTAGCAAATGTCTTTCCGAAAAAGGACGTGATATCCTTTATTTTTTCAAACTTCTGCCCGGATTCCAGCATCTTCCGAACTTCATCCAGACTCAGAGCAAGCCTGTTGACAGATGCGTTTCCGGGAATGGAAATATGGATATGTCCGTCATCCACGCCGGTAATGGTAAATTCATTTCCGTTGATCGTCTTAAATGTATCAACGCCAAACTCAATACCAGAGAAAAACTCCGCCATGGATTCTTGAACCGTGACTTCCTTTTCTACGGTTTCTTTGGATTTTTGGGAGTCCTCATAGTTCTTTCTGGCGCGAGCAACAAACTTCTTGAAAATGCCATCCTGCAATTCGAAGCCCATTGTCCCATCATCATTGATTTTCGGCCTTAGTCCTTCAACAAAATCAGAGTAGTCATAACTCGGATGGAACTGAACAAACTCAACCTGTTTTTTCTGCTCGTCAGTAAGAAGTGTGTAATTGTCAAAGTACCCATTGCTGATGATGTCCGCAGCGATTTCTTTGGCAAGATAAGATTTTCCGGTACCGGGCGCACCTCTGAAAATCAGATTTTTTGATTCAATCAGCATGGAAGAAAACGGATTCCGGTATCCCTTGAACTGTTGAACAAGCTCTTCCTGAACAGAGACTTCCGTTTCTGCCGCTGCGGTTTCCTTCTCATCTTTTTCGCGGTATGTCAAAATGAACTGATCTCCCGGTTTACCGAAACGCTTCAAACATTCCTGAACGAAGATAATCGTAGAGAAGATATTCCAGCAATAGATAACAAACTGGCGTCCGTTGTCATAGCCGTATGTCAGGTACTCTATTGTGTTGCGGTGCTTCTTGAAATCGTCAACACTCGCATAAATACCTCTGATTACGTCGCTGTCCGGGTTATATTTGCAGACAGGGAAGTTCTCCTTATCCTCAACCGATAATGCAGCAAGCTGCTTCTCGAACACCTGACAGGCAATGCGGGGCAAGGTTTGATTGGAATTTCTTCTTTCTCCTTTGCTGTAGGCTCGCTTGATTACATCTCCATTTGCCCTCTTGAAATAGGCATCCAGCGGCTTATAGTTATCACCGAGGCTCAGATTATCCATTGTAAAGCGTTCATCTGTTGACTCGACACTTTCGGCAGTAATGGATAACTCAAATTTTTCTTGCTGCTTTGTCTCGATGGAGAAGCCCAGACTTTCCAGATAGTTCTTTGCGTCAACGCTGTTAAAGGACTCTGTTGAAATATCTGTGCCGTTTGCCAAATGGTCAGCAACGGCTACTACATACTTCGGCGGATACTTTTTCCCATTCTCAGACACAAGTACATATTTTACGCTTGTATTATGTTCGGGAACTCCGTTCTCGTCGATAAATTTCAGGGCATCAATAACATTCTGCTTTTTCAGCTTTGGTATAGCCATGCTGTACCTCCTCAAAAGTGTGTACACACATTATACCACAAGGAGCGGTCTGTTTTCAATATGATATCTAAAATTTACAGCCTTAAAACGTAACTTTTCTGCGAATACAAGCTGATTTTCAGTTTCCACAGTGTCGAACATACTCTGCATCGAAATACCCGCCTATCGACTTTGCAGCTTTGTGGGGTATTTTGCACGACCGCAAATATACGCACTCTCAAGCGAACCGTATGCACTATACAGCGATTCACTGTTTCACAAAGAAACTGTATGAGAGCAATAACTATTTCACCCTTTTTACTATCCTTGCTTTACAGCGCTGAAAATAGGTGATTTTCAACCCTTGGATGTACAAAAACAGACGGCACTCAACCGAAGCTGAGTGCCGCCTGTTTTGTTGTCCAATCCTGCTTGACAGATGCCGATTTTGTAGTTTTCTCAAATTACTGTCTTATCAGCACACGGTAAAAGGGCGGTTCTTTTTTCCAATAAAAGCTGAGGGGATTCGAACGGGGCGGTACTGAATGACAGCCCGGTGGGCTGTCAGAGCCTGAGCGTGACCGAACCGCAGTGAGAAGTCAGAGCGTACCCTGACCGAGCGCGTAGTCCGCGCGAGAGCGAATCCCTTTCTCTCTGCAAAACAAAAGCGGAGGAGATTTACAGATCAGCGGATCTTTTGCCCGCACTGCGGTTATTATCTTCGCATCTCGCCTTTTGTGAACTTCGGTTGTGTCGGCAAAATAAATTGAAATCGGTTGAAATTCGCGCAGCGCTATGATATAATACAGACAGGTTTGCCCGAAAGGAAAAAGAATATGAGTTTTCAGGACTATCTTTCTACCTGTACATCGGTGTACCATACGACGCTGAATCCGAAGGAACCGGGCGTGGTGAGAATTCACCTTGTGCCGCCCGCCGATCCGAAGCCGCGCGCGCCGTGGGTGGCGATCATCAACGGTTATTCGGTGATTCCTTTGCAAAGCGCATGGGGCGTCGCCATGAAAATTTTCATCGAGCGGATCAACGAATATGCCGGTAAGCCGATGGACGAAAAAGACTTTGCGGAGGTCGTAAATTCGACCGTTAAGGGTGTCCGCGCGATCTTCCGAAAAGCGAAAAGTGAGGACATCAGAGAGGATGTCACAGATCTTTTGCAGACCTTCCGCGATCTTGCCGTCGGGAAAGAACCGAGCGCGAAGATCGGATACATGACGCTCAAAAAATATGCAAAATACATGAAAGCGCCGCACCGCATGGACCTCGCGGTGAGCGCGATTACGAAGGAGGGCGCGTGGCATTGCAACAGGCGATGCCTGCATTGCTATGCCGCCGATCAGTCGTACGCGGAGGGAAAAGAGCTATCGACCGACGAATGGAAGCGGGCGATCGACGCCTGCCGTCGGGCAGGAATCCCCGCGCTGACCTTTACGGGCGGCGAACCGACTTTGCGGAGTGACCTTGCGGAACTGATCGGTTATTCCAAGTGGTTTGTGACGCGTCTGAACACAAACGGCGCGCTTTTGACAATAGAACTTTGCAAAAAGCTGTCAAAAGCCAGTCTCGACAGCGTGCAGATCACACTCTATTCCTCCAATGAAGAAGTTCATAATATGCTCGTCGGCTGTGACGGCTTTCGCGAGACGGTGCAGGGAATCAAAAACGCGCTCGGGGCAGGTCTCGATGTCAGCGTGAACACGCCGCTCTGCTCGCTTAATCGGGAATATGCGGAAACGGTGAAATTTTTGCTTGACCTCGGCGTCAGATATTTTTCCTGCTCGGGATTGATCCCCGCCGGCAATGCAGAGAAGGACGACTCGACAGCGACAAGACTCGGAAAGGACGAGATCACCGAAATCGTAAGAAAAGCCGCACGGACAGTATACGCCGGCGGCGGAGAAATTTCGTTCACCTCTCCGGGGTGGATTGACGACGCGATTCTGAAAGAACTGAAGATGGTCGTCCCTTCCTGCGGGGCGTGCCTTTCCAATATGGCGATCGCTCCCGACGGCACGGTGGTGCCGTGCCAGTCGTGGCTGTCGGGCGCGCCGCTCGGCAACATTCTGACAGACGACTGGAAAACGATATGGTACGGTAAAACTTGCAGAAAAATACGCAAGCGCGCCTGTAAAAAGGAGAAGACTTGCCTTTTGAAGGAGGGCGGACAATGAAACGCAGATTCTTTTCCGGCATCCTTGCCGTCATCCTCTTTCTGCTCGTTCTTCTTTTTCCGCTGTCCTCCTCGGATCTCGCGCTCCGCGCGCAGGCGAGCGGCAACCTCGATGAAATTCTGAAGTATGAGGTGACGGTAAAACCGCGCCCCGACGCGACACTCGACATCACCTATCGGATCCGGTGGAAGGTGCTTGATTCGGACGTGGAGGGACCTTTGAGCTGGGTGAAGATCGGCGTCGCAAATATGTATGTCGACGAGATCCGACCGCTCGACGATTCTATCGCGAGCGCGGAATATTCATATGATTCCGGCGCCTTCGTGCGGATCGACTTTGATCGGGAGTATTACGAGGGTGAGATTGTGGATTTCGGCTTTTCGCTCCATCAGTCGCGCATTTTTTCTCTCGCGAACGGCGGTACCGAGGTGGAATTCGCCTTTATTCCCGGGTGGTTTGAGGAGATCCGCGTAGACGAGATGATCCTGCGATGGGATATCTCCGATGTCGACTCCGACGATATTCTTTATTGCACCGGAAAAAACGAAGAGAATTCCTATGCCGTCTGGACGGAAAAGGACATGCCCGAGAATCGGAAACTGCAGTCGCAGATCAAATATAAGCGCTCGGTCTTTCCGACTCTTGACGAGGATGCGGTATATTCCGACAGACAGGCGTCGGACGGGACGATCTTTCTGACGCGGATTTTGCCCTTTTTGATTTTGGCAGTGATTGTCGCTGTCATGATCGCCGCGGTTCTGATTGAAAGACACCGCGCGCATGACGATTACTATCACTACCGCGGCTATGCGGGACCGTACCGGTATTGGGGTTACCCCTTTTCGCACGGCGTAAACTCGAGGGGGAAGAGAATCCACCTGCCGCCGACCACCACGGGCGGAAACGGCGGCAGCACCTTCGGCTCGGGCGGCGGCTGTGCCTGTGCGTGCGCCTGCGCCTGTGCAGGCGGTGGCAGAGCCGGCTGCTCACGAAAAGATTTTACCTCCCTGCCCGAATACGCCCCGCTGAAAGAAAATGACCTCCTCGCCGTCTACCCGTTGGAAAGCGGAGATCCCGGAACCCGGTGCAGGAGCGATCAGAGTGATCGGCAGAAGTGAGAAACGGGAGGTTCGACAAAAAAGCGGAGTACAGTGTCGCAAAGATACTGTATCACCGCTTTTTTTGTTTGCTGAAGAAAATTTCGGAATACCATGCAACAGAAATTGTGATTTTGAGAAAAAGTATTGATTTTCACCTCTAAATTGTGTATAATACAAATTGGAGGCGAAAATAATGATTTTAACAACGCAAATGTTGATGGACCGGTTGCACGACTATCATGATCCCGCCGGCAAAATCATGCGTATGGTAAAAAGCGGGGAACTGATCCCGCTGACGCGCGGGTTGTATGAAACAGAGAAAACGATTCCCGGGCAATATCTGGCTGCGGCGATATACGGTCCCTCCTACCTTTCTTTTGATTTTGCGCTGTCGCGGTACGGATTGATTCCTGAGACGGTATATACTTACACAAGCGCTACCTTTGATAAGAAAAAGATCAAGCAATATCGGAATGCCTTCGGCTGTTTCACCTATCGCGATGTTCCGAAAGAGGCATATCCGTTTTGCGTCGAGCTGATACAAGAGGGCGGATACAGCTATCTGCTCGCTACGCCGGAAAAGGCTCTGTGCGACAAACTGTCCGCGATGCCGCCGGTGCACAGCATCCGTGAAATCCGCGAAATGCTGTTTGATGACCTTCGTATTGGGGCGGACACATTCCACGCTTTGGATCGGGAGGTGCTGAACAGTTTGTGCGATAAGTATCATATGAGCAATCTGAAGTACCTCAAACGATATCTCGGAGGAAAAGGGCAATGAACAGTATTCTTACACAAATGATCCGGAATTACGAAGTGCATAATATCAATGAGCGGAAGAATTCAATCAAAGAAGTTATGCAGGAAATCGTACTTTGCGGATTGGCACGGGCAGGTTTTTTTGAAAAGGCGGCGTTTTATGGCGGCACCGCTTTGCGCATTTTCTACGGTCTTGACCGCTTTTCGGAGGATCTGGATTTCTCTTTGATGACGGCAGATCCGGACTTTCACCTTTCCGGATATTTTCCCGTGCTGGAAAAAGAGATTGCTTCCTACGGCCTGAATGTTACGGTATCGGAAAAAGAGAAAACGGTGGATTCCGCGGTCCGCTCCGCTTTTCTGAAGGGGAATACAAAAGAGCATATCTTACTGTTTTACGCCGACCCGGATCTCGGAGGCGTTGCCGGCAATGAGGTAATCAAGATCAAGTTTGAAGTAGATACGATGCCGCCGGACGGCGCAACTTATGAGCATAAATTTCGATTGCTTCCGGCACCGTATGGGGTTACGCTGTACGATCTTCCTTCACTGTTCGCGGGGAAGTTGCACGCCGTCATTTGTCGTTCTTGGAAAAACAGAGTCAAGGGACGCGATCTGTACGATTATCTATTTTATCTTTCCCATCATGCCAAAGTGAATCTGCTGCATCTGAAAGCACGACTTACAGAATCGGGACTTTGCGAGAAAAATGAGAAAATCACCATCGAAGATGTCAAGGGATTGCTTTGTCGGAGGTTTGAAACCATCGACTACGAGCAGGCAAAAGAAGATGTTCGCCCGTTTATAAAGGATCCCACTTCGTTAAATTTGTGGTCCGCCGAGTTTTTTGAGCAGCTGACCGAGCAACTTCAACCCGTATGACGGGGCTTTGATCGTAGAACATCGGGATAAACGCGCTTTCCGGAAAAACGCGGAAATCATTGTCGGAACCCGATAAAATCTGTAATTTCAAAGAATTTTTCATCCTAAACTATTGACAAATAATGAACACAGGATTATAATAAAAACAAATTTTGAAAAAGCGTTTTTATTCATATTGTCGAAAAATGTCGAAGGAAGAACCACCGATCCTTGATTGGCACGGCAGAAAAACATGCGCAAATCAAGATATCGGTTCTGGCTCTCTCAGTCTGCATCAAGGTTGACTTTTTGATAAATAGCAATAATATGTAAAGCGAGATTGTCATATTGAGATGAAAATGACACGAATTTTACTTTTGCTTGTTTGCCTGCTGTCGCTGTTCACCATATGTGCATCGGCAGAAAATTCGGCGGACGAAACAGAAACGGCAACATCCGGAATCGCCTATACGGTGACGAACGCGGCAGGTGAGGTGACAGAGGGAACCGACGCCTCGGTCAGCGCTCTGAAGAAAGCAATCACAGCGGCGAAAAGCGGCGCGGTCGTGACACTCTATACGGACTATACGCTTGAGACAAAGACAAGCTACTTTCTTGTGCCGAACGGCGTTTCCGTTGACCTGAGGGGGCATCGGATCACCGTGGCATATGATCTCCCGAACGGAGCCTTCCGCAATGCGAAAAAGAATACCATGTATGTGTACTCCTCCGTTCCCGGTGCAAAGATTGTGTCGGAAGGGGAAAGATGTCTGTTTTACGCCGGCGGGCAAGCCGTGGTGGGAAGAGCCGCCGACGGAACAACTTTCAATCGTAGCAACCTGACACTGGAAAGTGCCAGAATCGCAAAAATCGGCGCTGACGCCGTTTTTTCTTTATATGACACCGAAGTCTATTTCGGCGCAGCAAATACGGAGATGGCTTCGACGATTGCCGCCGTCTTCGCCGCGGATAAAACCGGAGCCACCTGCGAGATTGAAGGCTGCCGCCTCTTTCTCACCGGCGCGGATACCGTGTTTGA